>JAHJQZ010000019.1 GCA_018818925.1 Alphaproteobacteria bacterium | reverse complement strand
GCAGGATAGAGCATCAGATTCCTAATCTGAGGGTCGTGGGTTCGAATCCCGCCGGGATCACCACTTCTTGCCTCCCCAGACGCGCCGAATGGCCACCGTCTTGTCAAACAGGCGTGCCCGCCATATTGCTGGCCGAATTGTCGGCTTTCAGACGAGCCGGGATTCGGATCGTCCGGGAGACTGACATGCGTGCGCCTCTATTCTTCGTCCTCGGCCTGATCGCCATGACCGTCATGGCGGCTCCGGCAATGGCGCAGAGCTGCGGCTATACGGCCTCCGGCAAATGGGGACTGCTCAACGGCACCACCTTCATCGTCGCCGGCGACGCCACCGCCAAGTCCTGCCGCGGCATCACCCTGTCGCTCGAAGGGCCGATGGGAATCATCGGCGCCAAGCCGGACGACATCATGACGGCCCAGGGCGCCGCCTCCTTCGCCTCGAATCTGACCTTCGTTGCCCGTTCCTTCGTCCCCCAGGACGAACGCACCACCACGCCGGCGGCCCAGATGCCGTGGCAGTTCGTGCCCGATCTCGAAAAGGTCACGCCATCCCAGACGCAATTGGCGATGCGTCGCGCCGACGGGCTGGCCGACACCGTCTTTTTCCGCCTCGCCGCCGGGCAACTCGCCTTCCTGCAGGTTAGGGCTGTCGACGGCAAGGACTACAACATGCTGCTCGAAGGCGGCGACCTTCTCGATCCGGATCTGTGATCCGGCCCCGATCCGGCCCGAACAGCGCGACCCGAACCCTCAAGGACATCCCACCCATGCCCTCATTGCCGCGCCTTGCCGTCCTGGCCGCCGCCTCGGCGCTCGTGCTTTTGCTCGCCGCCTGCGGCCCGACAATCGGGCTCGCGCCCGGGCTCACCGCCCGCATGGATGCCGCCGGCGCGCGGCTCGACACCGTTGCGGCCTTCGGTCTGATCAATCACCTGCGCCGTTCGCGCGGCGCGCCCGAGCTTCAAAGCGACGCGGCGCTCGAATCGGCCGCTTCGCAAGCAGCGCGGAGCTATGCCGCGACCGGCAAGTCGCCGGCGGCGCCCGATGGCGCCGGCGCCATCCTGACCAGCGCCGGCTATCTCTCGTTCGCCGAAACCTTTTCCGGCTGGCGCGGCTCGGAAAAGAACACGGCGGCGCTCGCCGATCCATCGATGCGCCGCGCCGGGCTCGCCGTCGCCTATGACGGCAAGTCCGAGTTCGGCGCCCATTGGGTGCTGCTGCAGGCGGAATGAGCGCGCCTCTTGTGATCGACGCGCGCGGGCTCAAATGCCCGCTGCCGGTGCTCAGATGCGAGAAGGCGCTGGCCGGCATGGCCGGCACCGTCGCGCTGGAGGTCCTTGCCGACGATCCCGTCGCGCGGATCGACATTCCGCTTCTGGCGCAAAAGCGTGGGCTCGTCTGCGAGATGGAAGAAAGCGCGGGCAGTGGGCTGAGATTCGTGCTGCGGAACGGCGAATAGACTGTGTCGCGGGCTCTCACCTCTCCCCTCGGGGGAGAGGTCGGACCGGAGCGAAGCGCAGGTCCGGGTGAGGGGGCCTTCTCGTCGGTCGCGGCAAGGCCCCCTCACCCGCCGCTTCGCGTCGACCTCTCCCCCGAGGGGAGAGGTAAGAGGTCGCTACTTCCCGAAGGCCGTGTCCATCGCCGCCGCCAGGGCAAAATCCTTTTCCGTCACGCCGCCGGCCGAATGGGTCGACAGCGCAATCGACACCTTGTTGTAGACATTGGTCCAGTCCGGATGGTGGTCGGCCTTTTCCGCGGCGAGGGCGACGCGCGTCATGAAGCCGAAGGCCTCAGAGAAATCGGCGAAACGGAAGTCGCGGGCAATGGCCTTCTTGCCCATGTCATAGGTCCAGCCGGGCATCGTCCCAAGGCGGGTCTTCACGTCACTCTCGCTCAGCATCGGGCTCCTGCTCTTTGTTTTCCAGCGGCCTGTCGCCATCCTCGATGAGGATGCGGCGCGCCGCGCCTTCGAGGTCTTCGTACTGACCGGATCGAAGCGACCACAGAAATGCGGCAAGGCCGAGACCGCCGAGGAACAGGGCGATCGGCACCAGAAAGACCAGGGCGCTCATTCGGCCGCCGCCGGGTGCAGGCGCGCCGCGTGCGCTCGCGAAGCCGGCCTGCCCGCCTGCCCGAAATTGAGCGTCAGGGCATTGAGCGTCACAAGGATCGAGGACGAGGACATGGCAAGCGCCGCGAAAAGCGGCGTGACCTGGCCCGAAACCGCCAGCGGGATGGCGATAGCATTGTAGGCGATGGCGAGGCCGAAATTGACCTTGACCTTCAGCGCCGCCCGCCGCGCCAGCGCAATGGCGAAGGGCACCGCGCCAAGGCCGGAACGGGTCAGGACGAAATCGGCGGCATTGCGGCCGATATCGGCGGCGCTCGAGGGCGCCATCGACACCGAGGCGGCCCTGAGGGCCGGCGCGTCGTTGATGCCATCGCCGACCATCAGCACGCGATCGCCGGCGGCGGCGATGGCGGCGAGCTTGTCGGCCGGCGACAACCCGGCCTGAAAGTCGGCGATGCCGACCTCTTCGGCCAGCGCCTTGACCGGCGCCGGCCGATCACCCGAGACAAGGCCGGTCTTGAGGCCGAGACGCTTGACGGCGGCAATCGTCGCCGCCGCGTCGGCACGGGCCGGATCGGCAAAGCCGAAGCCGCCGAGCGGGGTGCCATCGCGGCTGAGCCAGACCATGCTGTGTCCCGCATCGTCGCTGTCGGACCCCGTGGCGAAACCGACACGGCCGAGCCGGTAGACTTGGCCATCGGCGATGCCCTCGATGCCCTCGCCCGGCACTTCCCGGACCTCGCCGGCAAAGCGGGTGGCGGGCACGGATTCGGCCAGCGCCCGCGACAGCGGATGTCGGCTCAAGGACGCCAGCGCGGCGGCGACGCTCGCGGCTTCCGGATCGCCGGCAATCTGCCCGACATAGCGCGGCCGGCCTTCGGTCAGCGTGCCGGTCTTGTCGAACAGGGCGGTATCGACCTCGGCAAGCCGTTCGAGTGCCGCGCCGTCGCGCATCATCACGCCCTCGGAAAACAGCCGCCCCGAGGCGACGACATGGACGATGGGCACGGCAAGAGCCAGGGCGCAGGGACAGGTGATGATGAGAACCGCGATAGCGTTGACCACCGCCGCGTGCCAGTCGCCGGTCAGCATCGCCCAGCCGATCAGGGTGAACAGCGCCAGAAGATGCACCGCCGGCGCGTAGATCGCCGCCGCCCGGTCGGCGATGCGCTTGTAGCCGGCCTTCGACCCCTCCGCCGCTTCCATCAGCGTGATCATCCGGGCAAGGAAACTCTCGGTCGCCCGCTGTTCGGCGCGGATGATGAGAGGCCCGGTCAGGTTGGTGGCGCCCGCCAACAGCTGCGTGCCCGGCTCCGCCGCTTCGGGCACCGATTCGCCGGTCACCAGCGCCAGGTCGATATCCGAGCGCCCGGTCTCGACGATGCAATCGACCGGCACGCGTTCGCCGGCCGGCAGTTCAAGCCGCATGCCGGCGCGGATTTCGGCAATGGCGATATGCTCGGTCGCGCCGTCCGCCATGATGCGCGTGGCGCCGCGCGGCGCAAGGCGGGCGAGGTTCCTGACCGCCCCGCGCGCCTTTTCGCGCATCAAATGGTCGAGCGTCCGTCCGATCAAAAGGAAGAACAAAAGGCTCACCGAAGCATCGAAATAGGCTTCGGCGCCGTGATTGATCGTTTCGATAAGGCTCATGCCGGCGGCAAGCACCACGGCCAGCGAGATCGGCACGTCCATGTTGAGATGGCCATGGCGCAAGGCGGAAAAGGCCGAGCGGAAGAAGGGCTGGCCGGCATAGGCGACGGCCGGCAGGGCGATCAGCGCCGAAATCCAGTGGAAGAGATCGCGGGTCACCGCGTCGGCGCCCGACCAGATCGAGACCGAGAACAGCATGATGTTGCCGGCGGCGAAACCGGACACGGCCAGCGCCCGCGTCAGCGCCTTGAGCGTCCGGTCGCCCCCCGAATCGGCTTCCGGGTCGAGCAGGAAGGCGCGATAGCCAGCGCCCTCGATGCCGCGGACGATGTCGGAGGGCCGGCCAGCGCCCGGCCGGAAGGTGACCCGCGCCCGCCGCGTCGAGAAATTCACCCGCGCCGTCTCGACATTGTCGAGCCTTTTCAAAGCGTTTTCGATGGTCGCCATGCAGGCGGCGCAATGGATGTCGGGCACGTTGAGCTCGATCTGGCAGGTGCCGTCCTTGAGCCTGTGGCTGGCCGCCATCAGCGTCTCGTCGTCGTGCTCGGGGGTCTGGACGTTGTCGGCTGCTGCCTCGACGCCCGGGGCGCAGCAGCTCATCGAACGATCAGGCGGGCACGATGCTCGTAATCCGCCTCTCCCGGCACCCGCGCGACGATGGCGGCGTTCCACACGCCCGGATCGAGGGCGATTTTGGCGCGGTGGGTGCCGTCCTCCGTGACGACGAGATCGACGAAACGGTCGCCCTCGACGCCGATCGGCCGGGAAATCTCGACCGCGACATCGTCGAGCCGGACCGGCGCGCCGTCCCTGTCGACAAGAAAAAAGACCAGTTCGCCGTCCGCGTAGTCCATGCCACCCTGCCAGCCGGAAGCGGTGCGGGCCTGGGCCACGGTCAGCTTGTCGTTGAATTGCTGGCTCGCGACATAGGAATTCTCGACCACGAGCCCCGTCCACGAGCGAGCGGCGAGCACCGCCATCAAGACGTTGACCCCGACGATCACCGCGAAGAACCCGACCACGAGCACGAGCATGTGGCGTCCGGTGAACCTGAACTCGCCCTGGGGCAGGTCGGTCATGCTTTGCTACCTTTCGGGGCTGTGGAACTTGACCTTGGAGGCCACCTGCTCGGGGCCGCCGATATTACGCGCGACGAAATTGAATTCAACGTTGCTGCCGTCGAGGGCCGCCGGATCGGCGGTCACATAAACGCGAACGGGCATCACCTTGTCCGGCTCGACGTCGAGCGTGACACCGTCCGGTCGTTCCCCGGTGTCGGAGGCAAGGCTCATCGTGCCGGTCGGCAGACCGGAAAGGCTCAACTCGATCCGGCGCGGTTCGTTGGCCATGTTGAGGATCTTGACGTCGTAGCCGTTGCGCACGTCGCCGGAACCGAGCTGGACATAGAGCGGGTTGCGGTCATGCAACACGTTGATGTCGAGCGAGGAGCGAAGGGCAAGGACCGTCAGCATGCCGAGCCCGATGCCGCCCCAGACGAGGAAGTAGACGAGCGTGCGCAGCCTGAAGATCGATCGCCAATTGGTGTGGCGAACGCGGTCGGACAGTTTGCCGGTCGCCCTGTCGCGCACATTGGCCGGAACGATGTGGCTTGCGGCGAGGTCGCTGCCCGTCGCCAGCGCCATGTTCTCATTGTAGTCGTTGAGCGTCGCATAGGAGATAAGGCCGCGTTCCTTGCCGATCTTGTCCATGACGTTGTCGCAGGCGTCTATGCACAGGGCGCAGGTGATGCATTCGAGCTGCTGGCCGTCGCGGATGTCGATGCCCATCGGGCACACGGCGACGCAGGCGTTGCAGTCGACGCAATCGCCGACCGGCTTGCCCTCGGCCGCCATCTTCTTGGCATGCTTGGAGCGCGGGTCGCCACGCCATTCGTTGTATGTCACGGTCAGCGAATACTCGTCGAGCATCGCCGCCTGGATGCGCGGCCACGGGCACATATAGGTGCAGACCTGCTCGCGCATCAGCCCGCCGAACGTATAGGTGGTAAAGGTCAGGACCGCGATGGTGCCATAGGCGACCATCGGCGCCTCGAAATGGATGAGCTGGTCCAAAAGCTCGTGCGCGTCGGCGAAATAGAAAATCCAGGCGCCGCCGGTCGAGACCGCGATCAGGAGCCAGGTGCCGTGCTTCAGCACGCGCCTGACCAGCTTGTCGGCGCTCCACGGCGCCTTGTCGAGCTTGATGCGCTGGTTGCGGTCGCCCTCGACGGCCCGTTCGACCACGAGGAACAGATCGACCCAGACGGTTTGCGGACAGGCATAGCCGCACCAGGCCCGCCCGACCGTCGAGGTGATCAGGAACAACCCGATCCCGGCCATGACCAGCATGCCGGCGACATAGTAGAATTCCTGGGGCCAGATCTCGATGAAGGCGAAATAGAAGCGCCGCGCCTCGAGATTGATCAAAACGAACTGGTCCGGCGCATAGGGGCCGCGATCCCATTTCAGCCAGGGCGTGACGTAGTAGATCGTCAGGGTAATGGCCATGACGATCCACTTGAAGCGGCGGAAATTGCCTTCCGCGCGCTTGGGGAAGACCTTCTTGCGCGCCGCATAGAGCGGCTGGCGCCTGCCCGCCTTGTTGACGGCCTCGACGTCGAAGGTCTCGAAACCCTGTTCGGTCGGCTTGTGTTTCTCGTCGAGCATGTGACTTCGGATCGCTCCCTGTGTCGCGCGGCGGGCCGGCAATCGTGGAATTACTCTAATGTGCTGCAAGGTGCGTCAATATCGCACGGAAACGATGAACATCACCGTTGCCGGGTGCGACAAACGGCCCAGCCCGCGTCCCGTTGGTCGTTGCCGGAATCCCGGGGACCGCCCATGGCGATCCCCGGCCGGCATGTGTGCGCCTATTGCCCGCCGCCGAGGCCGTGAACGTAGACGGCCAGTTCCTTGACCGCGACGTCGCCGAGCTTTGCCTGCCAGGCCGGCATGACGCCGTGGCGCGGCGCCGTGACCTGGGCGACGATGGCATCGGCGTTCTCGGCATAGAGCGCGATGGCGTTATTGAGCGGCGGCGCGCCTACGTCCTGCATGCCGGTCCCGCCCGTGCCGTGGCAGGAGGCGCAATTGTCGGCGAAAAGCTGCGCGCCCTCCTCTGTGACCGGGTAGACGGACTCCATGCCCGACAGCGACGCGACATAGCCGGCGACCTCGAAAATCTGCTCGCGCTCGAGAAGGCCGGCGCCGAAGGCCGGCATTTCCGAGAAGCGCGCATTTTCGTCGTCCGCGAAACGGACGCCGTGCGAGATCGTCGTGTAGATCGCTTCCGGCGCGCCGCCCCACAGCCATTCGTCGTCATTGAGATTGGGATAGCCGATCGAGCCGGCGGCGCCCGACCCGTGGCACTGCGAGCAGTTGACCTTGAACAGCGAGGCGCCGGCCGAGCGGGCGAAGCGCTCCATTTCGGCGTCGGCGATGATGTCCGAGACATCGGTCGCGGCGATCCTCTCGATCATGCCGGCCTGGGCCGCCTGGGCGGCGTCGAGCGTTTTGTCGAGATCGGCGCGGCTCGACCAGCCGAGCACGCCGCGCGTCGCCTCGCCGACCAGCGGCACCGCCGGATAGGCGATGCAATAGCCGACGGCCCAGACGATGGTGGCGTAAAAGGTGTAGAGCCACCAGCGCGGCAGCGGCGTGTTCAGTTCCTTGATCCCGTCCCATTCATGGCCGGTTGTCTCGGTACCGCTGATTTCGTCGATTTCCTTGAGAGCCATTCGGTGCGGTCCTTGTCTCAGCGGTCTTCACGGAAGGGGATCTGGGCGGCATCGTCGGCCTGTTTCTTGGCGCCGGGCCGGAGCACCAGCGCCACCACGACGGCGAAGATTGCGAACATGTAGACAAGTCCCCAGCTGTCGGCGAATTGCCGAAAGGCTTCGTAGCTCATCATCTCCCCCCTAGCGGTAGTTCTGCTCGGGCTCGTAGGCCTCGAAATCGACGAGGGTTCCGAGCATCTGCAGATAGGCCACGAGCGCGTCCATTTCGGTGATCTCGCGCGGATTGCCGTCGAAGTCGCCGAAGGTGACGTTCGGATAGCGCGCCTCGAGACCGGAGGTGTCGGCGTCCGGCGTCGCCTGTGCCACAAGGTCGGCAAGGGCGTTTTCCACCGCCTCGTCAGAATAGGGCACGCCGAGCGTGACATTGGTCCGCAGGTGATCGGCGGTCAGCGCCGTGTCAAGCCGCGCTTCAGCGAGGAAAGCGTAGGAGGGCATGACCGATTCGGGCACCAGGGCGCGCGGATCCTTGAGGTGCTCGACCTGCCAGTCGTTGGAATAGCGCTGCCCGACCCGGGCAAGGTCCGGTCCGGTGCGCTTTGACCCCCACTGGAAGGGATGGTCGTACATGGATTCGGCCGCCAGCGAATAATGGCCGTAGCGTTCGACCTCATCGCGGAACGGCCGGATCATCTGGGAATGGCAGACATAGCAGCCTTCGCGAACATAGATGTTGCGGCCGGCGAGCTCGAGCGGGGTATAGGGCCGCATGCCGACGACCTTCTCGATGGTGTTCTGGAAGTAGAACAGCGGCGCGATCTCGACGATGCCGCCGATGGCGACCACGATCAGCGAGGCGACCAGCAACAGGGTTGCGTTGCGCTCGAGGATGGCGTGCTTGGCCAGAAGGCCACGGGGCGCAGCCTCGGCGCCCGCCTGGGCCTTGTCTTTTTCGGTATTGCTCATGTCCTTGTCCTCACTCGGCGGGCTGGGTGCCGGCGGTCAAAGGCGCCGCGATCGGCTTTTCGTTGCGGATCTTGCCGCGAATGGTCTGGTAGATGTTCCAGGCCATGACGACGCCGCCGGCGAGGTAGAGAGCGCCGCCGAGCGCACGCAGCACGAAATAGGGCTGCAGGGCCTGGACGGTCTCGGCGAACGAATAGACGAGGAAACCCTGGTCGTCGTATTCGCGCCACATCAACCCCTGGGTGATGCCGGCCACCCACATCACCGCCGCATAGATGACGATGCCGAGGGTGGCGAGCCAGAAGTGCCAGTTCACGAGCCGCAGCGAATAGAGTTGCGTGCGGTTCCACAGGCGCGGCACGAGGAAATAGATCGCTCCGAACGAAATCATGCCGACCCAGCCGAGGGCGCCGGAATGCACGTGGCCGATGGTCCAGTCGGTATAATGGGAGAGCGAATTGACCATCTTGATCGACATGACCGGGCCTTCGAAGGTCGACATGCCGTAAAAGGCCACGGCGATCACCATCATGCGGATGATCGGGTCGGTCCGCATCTTGTCCCAGGCGCCCGAGAGCGTCATCAGCCCGTTGATCATGCCGCCCCAGGAGGGCATCCACAGCATGATCGAGAACACCATGCCAAGCGTTTGCGCCCAGTCCGGCAGCGCCGTGTAGTGCAAATGGTGCGGGCCGGCCCAGATGTACAAGAAGATCAGGGCCCAGAAGTGGATGATGGAAAGCCGGTAGGAATAGACCGGCCGCTCGGCCTGCTTGGGCAGGAAATAATACATCATGCCCAAAAAGCCGGCGGTCAGGAAGAAGCCGACGGCATTGTGGCCGTACCACCACTGCGTCAGCGCGTCCTGCACGCCCGAGAAGGCCGAATAGGACTTGTAGCCGAGCAACGAAACCGGCAGCGACAGGTTGTTGACCACATGCAGCATGGCGATGGTGACGATGAACGCCAGGTAGAACCAGTTCGCCACGTAGATATGCGGTTCCTTGCGCATTAAAAGCGTGCCGAGGAACACGGCGAGATAGGCGACCCAGACCAAGGTCAGCCACAGATCGACATACCATTCCGGCTCGGCATATTCGCGACCGGCGGTGATGCCAAGCAGATACCCCGTCGCCGCGAGGACAATGAACAGCTGGTAGCCCCAGAAGACGAACCAGGGCAGCGCCCCGCCCCAAAGGCGGGCCCGCGTCGTGCGCTGCACCACCCAGAAACTCGTCGTGATCAGCGCCGTGCCGCCGAAGGCGAAAATGACCGCCGAGGTATGGAGCGGCCGGACACGGCCGAAATTGAACCAGGGCTGAATGTTGAAGATGTCCGGAAAAGCCAGTTGCAGCGCGGCGATCACGCCGACCAGGAACCCGACCACGCCCCAGAAGACGGTCAGGATGGCGCCGGCCCGGATCGGATCGTCCATATAGGCCGATGGGTCGGGTCTTGCCGGCGCCCGGCCGAACTCGACCTGGCGCAGCATGACGATGGTCGCGATGCCGAGCGCCAGCATCACGATCAGGGCATGGGCGCGGAACAGACCATCCGCGGCAAAGCCGGCCGCGAGCACGGCCAGCAGCGTTCCGAGACCGAGGATGATGGCCCCGTGCAGTTTCGTCATGACTTACCCCCAGGTCGGCAAAGACGACAAATCCGCACTGCGACGTAAAATCGCAAAGCGGACGAAAACGACTAGGTGGCGCACGCGCCCCTCGCCTTGACTTACATCAACGTACGTCAATCCGAATGATGTCTGAATTATAGGCCTATTGCTACACCCTGTCTGCCGCCTCTTGCGCGCGGTTGCACAAACAAGAGGCGAAGGATTGGAGCAGCCGGCAATGAGCGCTGTAAACGCTTCTACCATCATCGAGACTTGCGGCGGGCTGTGGCGCGAACAGCGCACGCTCTGCGACGCGCTCGAACAGATCGCGGACTCGCTCCCCGACGCGATCGACCGCAAGGTCTGCCTGCACGTGGCGCGGCTTCTGCCGACCCTGATCGCGCGCGCCCACCGCTACGAGGAGGAGGTGCTGTTCGCTGCCCTCGACCGGCCCGGCCTGACCCCGTTCGACCCGCATCCCACCCTGGAGCGCCTGAAGATCGAGCATGCCGGCGACGAGTGCTTCGCCGAGGAACTGTCCGAGGTCCTGTTGTCTTATGCCGAAGGCCGGCCGACCCATTCGGCCGAGGCGACCGGCTATATGCTCAGGGGCTTTTTCGAGGCCCTGAGGCGCCACATCGCCATCGAGGAAGAGCTTTCGACCGCCCTTAACGACGCCCGCGTCCCCGAGCACGCGATCAATTGAGCCGAGACAGACCGGTCATAGAATTGTTGTTGTCGAGAGCCGCAGGTCCCCTCCACCATGCTGCGCATGGTTCCCCTCCCCCGTGAACGGCGGAGGATGAAGAGTCGCGACGCCTCATTCCTCACCTGCGAAGCGGGGGAGGGAGACCGCCGGAACGGCGGTGGAGGGGGCTGCAACAATAATCCTGAAACGCTGCGTCAGCCCATCCGGTCGCTGAGCGCGTCGAGATCGGGCACGACGACGTGCCGGTTGTTGGTGATTTCGATGATGTTGTCCGTCCGCAGGCGGGTGAGCTGGCGCGACACCGTCTCGACCGTCAGGCCGAGAAAGTCGGCGATGTCGGACCGGGTCAGCGGCAGGTCGAACGCCGCCTTGTGCATGGTGGCGCTCCTGAGCGGATCGATATGGGTGGCGATCAGGAACAGAAAGCTCGCCACCTTTTCCGAGGCGGTCTTGCGCCCCAGCGTCACCATCCAGTCGCGCGCCTCGTCGAGCTCCTTGAGCGTCTGCTCGAGCAGGCGTCGTTCGAGATCGGGATTGTGCAGGATGAGATTCTCGAGCGCCGCCCTCGGAAAGCGGCAGGCCTCGACCGTCGAGGCTGCCTCGGCGGTGACCGGGCTTTCGCTGGCGAAGGGCCGCCCGAGGAAATCGGGCGCGAATTGCAGCCCGACGAGCTGCTGGCGGCCGTCGGACAGCATCTTGGACAGCTTGACCACGCCGCGCATGATGTTGGCATAGGTCGTCGATTCGGCGCTTTCGGCCAAAAGCGCCTCGCCAGGCGCGAATCGCGATTGGCGGGAATGCTTGGACATCGCCACAAGTTCGTCCGGTGTCATCGCGCCGCAAATGCCGCGATGCCGCGCCTCGCAGGCCGCGCAAACTCGCGGCACGTTCGAATTGTGGATATCCTTGCTCAATATTGTCCGCCTTGTTCCCGGGCGGAAATTTGCATGTCGGGCACGTAAACGCAACTCTCCGCTTTCCGCGGTTTTTCGGGCCATGGCAGCGGCGGCGATCGGTGGGCGGCGGCCGGCGCGACGCAGGAGTGTCGCTCCGAGCGCTTGAAACGCATGGTTTCCATCATCGGCGTACCGGTCGTATCCCTCGGACCCATGAGCGATACCCTCTTGCAGACCGCCTCTCGCGGCGGAGTTCCAGGCCATCGTACCGTTCCGATCAACTTTTGCTCTTTGTTAGTGCAAACCCTTCAAGATACCGGCAAGCCGCAAGCACGCCGCGTTGCGGACGTTGAATTCTGCCGGCAATCCGATCGTGTCGCCGGACTCTGCAGGCAAAGACGACTCCGGCCGTTTGAAAAGCGCTCATTAACGAATGTTGCCGCATTATAGGGAAAACTAGCAGGCCCAGTCATGTTTGATTCCGCCCGTGAGTCCTTGTCATCCACCGACTACGTGACTGTTGTCCGGTCGGTCTATGACGACTCGCGGACCATGCTCTACGGTGCCATGGCCGCGGCGGCCGGCGCGGTCGTCGCCGGCGCAAGTGCCAGATCGCCGATACTTTTCATCTTCGGCATAGCCTTTGTTGTCGTCGGCATGGCGCGCTATTTGGATATGTTGGCTTTCCAGCGCGAAGAGTTCGGGCCGGACGACGCCAGCAAGGCACGCGCCTGGGAAGTCAGGGCCATTCTCGGCGGTGGCGCTATCGCGGCACTGCATGGCGGTTGGTGCTTTTACAGCTTCGTCGGAGTCGCCGACAGTTTTGCCCAGCTTGCAGCCACAGCGATCAGCGTCGGCACGCTGGTCGGCGTCGCGGCGCGCAATTTCGGCCTAAAGCGCCTGGTTACCGTGCAGATAATCCTGATCTCGGGGCCACTGGCCGCCGGTCCCCTGTTTGCGGGCGATCTGTTTCACGTTGCCCTCGCGGTGATCCTGGTGCCCTTCTTTGCCAGCATCTACCGCATCGCCGGAAACGTCCGGCGCCTTTTGCTATCGGCCATGCGCGGCCGCGAGGAAGCGACGCGGCTGGCCCAGGAACTCGACTCGGCGCTATCGACCATGCCCCATGGCCTTTGCATGATCGACCGGTCCGGACGCGTGCTGGTGATCAACGACCAGGCCTGTCGCATGCTGCAGGTCGAGGAGGGGACCGAAATCGTCGGCCGCCCCGCCGCGGACCTGATCTTCGTGGCCATGTCCAGGCGCATCGTCACCAAGTCGACCGCGCAGCTGCTCGTCGCGGAACTTTCGGCGACCGAGAACACCAGGCTGGTGATCGATCTGGTCGACGGCCGTCATTGCGAAGTGACCTCGTCGAGCCAGAACGGCCACACCGTCCTGATGTTCGAGGACATTTCCGAACGCGTTCTCGCCGAGGCGCGGATCAGTGCCATGGCGCGCTACGACAGCCTGACGCAGCTTCCGAACCGTTCCTTCTTCACCGAACAGCTCAAGGCGCGGCTCAGCGAGATCGCCGCCTGGGACCTCAATACGCCGGTCATGATCGCGGTGATCGACATCGACGACTTCAAGCACGTCAACGACACGCTCGGCCATCCGGTCGGCGACCGCCTGATCAGCCAGGTCGGCGACCGGCTTGCCGGCCTGTTCGGCGACACCGCCCTTGTGTCGCGCTTCGGCGGCGATGAATTCATTGTCTTCCGAACCGGCGATGTGACCACGGAGCTGGCGGAAGAAGACGCCGCCGCGGTCTCGGCCGCCCTGCGCGTGCCGTTCAATCTCGATGTCGACGAGTGGACCGTGACCGCCTCGATCGGCATCGTCGTCGCCGACGGCGCCAGTGTCGATCACGATGAACTGCTGATGCGGGCCGATCTGGCGCTGCACGACGCCAAGGCCAAGGGCAAGGCCTGCTGGTCGGTCTTCCATGACCGGATGGACGTCGAATACCACCAGCGCCAGCAGCTCAAGCTGCAGTTCCAGAGCGCCATCGAGAAGGGCCAGCTCTTCGTCACCTACCAGCCGATCATCGACATAAGGACCCGCGGCCTGGTCGGCTGCGAGGCGCTGGTGCGCTGGCGCCATCCCGAACTCGGCATCGTCTCTCCGACCCTGTTCATTCCGCTGGCCGAGGAAACCGGCGCCATCACGGCGCTGACCCGTTTCGTTCTGGCTACGGCCGCCAGGCAGTGCCGGACCTGGCCCGAACACATGTCGGTCTCGGTCAATCTGTCCGCCAACGACTTCCGCATCACCTCGGTCGAGCAGATGGTGGCGCAGGCGCTGGAGGCCGCCGGGCTCTCGGCCGAACGCCTGATCGTCGAGATCACCGAGACAGCCCTGATCGAGGAACCGGAAAAGGTCTCCCGCGCCCTGTCGGTGCTGCGCGGCATGGGCGTGGGCGTGGCACTCGACGATTTCGGCACCGGCTATTCCTCGCTCGGCTATCTGACCACCATGTCGTTCTCCAAAATCAAAATCGACCGGGCCTTCACCCGCGACATCGCCACGGACGAACGGGCCCGCAAGCTGCTGGTCAGTGTGGCGAGGCTAAGCCGCGATCTCGACATGACGGTTACCGTTGAGGGCGTCGAGACGGACGCGCAGCTTGACGTGATCATCGCGAATACCAATATCGAGCATGCGCAAGGCTTCTTGTTCGGCCCGCCGCTGGTGGCCAAGGACATTGGCGAGCTGATCGAGAAGATGCACCCGAACACGTCACCAACGCCTGCAATGGATTTGATCGCGGGCGGCCACCCGCGCTGAATCGACGGCACAGTCACCTGCGCATGCATCGGCGCGACCCGATGGCTAATGTCGTCGCTTGAAGAATGCGAGTGGCGGAGTCTGTATTGACACGCCATGCATTGACGCGGACGCGTCGCGGCATGGCCCTTTTTTCAGTGCTTGGCGGATACTCTCAAAGTGACTGATCCGAAGACCGAACGCTTTCCGCCGCCCCTCGCCGACCTGCTCGGCAAGCTCTCTTCGCGGCGGGTGTCGCCCGATGTCGCGCTCGATCCGGTCTTCCACCTGCGCTATGAGGCCTATCGGCGGGAAAACTTCATTCCGGTCAATCAGGAGGAAATCTGCGTCGACGATCTCGATGAGACGCCGAATGGGATGACCTTCGGCATCTATGTCGAGGACCGGCTCGTTTCCTCCATCCGCGTGCATCTGCTGACGGCCGAACAGCGCGCTTCGCCGAGCATGAAGGTGTTTCCCGACATTCTCGGCCCCATGCTTGACAAGGGCATGACCTTCATCGACCCAAGCCGTTTCACGATCGATCGCGATGCCACCCTGGCCCTGCCGGCCCTGCCGTTCTTGACACTCAGAATCACGACCATGGCGACCGAGTACTGGAACGTGGACTACACCCTTTCGGTCGTCAGGCCCGAGCACGGCGCATTCTACCGGCGCGTGTTTACCGCCGAAAAGATCGGCGAGTTGCGCCACTATCCCGGCCTCGATTTCGACGTCGAACTCTTTCGCAGCCGCTACCAGTCGGTGCGCGGCCGCGTCGGCCAACGCTTTCCGATCTTCAAGTCGACGCCCGAGGAACGCAAGGCGCTGTTCGGCCCCCGGCCGGCCGACGACCCGTTTCCGCATGTGCGGCCGACCGCCATTGAGGCCGACATGGCCGAACTTCAGACAGGCGACTGATTTCACGGCGCGGGCCGACCCGGTCCAGCCTTGACCAAGGTCATGGCCCGCGCCATGACTGCATGCATGAATCGTCACACGTTTCCGGCAGCCCCGGAGGCGGCAATCGGGAGGGGAAAATGAAGGACCTGCTCGTATTTCTCGACGGCACCGCTGCGGACGAGGCCCGCATCGTTCAGGCCGAGGCACTGGCCAGCCAGCACGAGTCGTTCCTGACCGGGCTCTACTGCAATGCCCTGCCCGAGGTCATGTTCGCGTCCGAGGCCGGCATGGCCTCCATCGACGTGGTTTCGCAGATGCAGGACTCCTCGCGCGCCGAGGGCGATTCGCGGGCCGAGGCCATCGCCACGCGCTTCGGCGCGCTGTCGGTCAAGAACGAGGTGCGCCGCTTCGATGTCTATTCGAGCCAGATCGGCCTGACGCTGGCCAGCGAAGCCCGCACCGCCGACCTGTTCATCGCCAGCCGCCCCTACGGCCACTACAATTCGCATGCCGAGGCCCTCGAACAGGTTCTGTTCAATTCCGGGCGCGGGTGCCTCTTCCTGCCGCCGGTCGGCGATCCGAAGCGCTTCGACCATGTCGTGCTCGCCTGGCGCAACACCCGCGAGGCGGCGCGCGCCGTTTCCGAGGCCCTGCCGATCCTCACCTCCGCCAAGAAGGTCTATATCGTTATGGCGACCGGCGAGGAGGCCGCCGAGGATGAGGGCGCCATGCCCGGCGCCGACATTTCGCGCTATCTCGGCCGCCACGGCGCCGATGTGGAACTCAGGATGCTGACCAATTGGTCCAATGTCGGCGAAGCGCTGCTGAACGAGGTCGAAAAGCTCGATGCCGACCTGCTGGTCATGGGCGGTTATGGCCATTCGCGGTTCCGCGAATGGGTGCTCGGCGGCGCCACCAGGGATATCCTGACGCGGGCCGAGATGCCGGTTCTCATCGCCCATTAAAAACAAGACCGCCGAAGCGCCTCGGGGCGTTTCGTTGGAACGCCCCAAAAAGGCCAATGCCATGAAAGACCTTCCTGCTTCCTTCCGCCATATCAGGCTGCTGCTGGCCCGTGAAAAAGGCCATCCCGGCAGCGACGGCGACCACGGCTACGACATCGTCGCACCGCTCGATGCCGACGGCAGGATCGACGCCGAGCTGTTCAAGGCGCATCGCGGCATCTGCCGCGTGCGACGCTTTCGGCCCGACGAGGAAGACGCCGTCGGCAAGCTGGTGCACGGACCCGGCGGCCGCTGGAGCTTCGACTACGATTCGGCCGATTCGAGCGATGACGAGGTCGCATTCCGTTTCGGCGACGAGACCTTCGCCATCGGCGAATACATCTCGATCCGCGAGGACGACGGCGACATGCACACCTTCGTTGTCGTGCAGGTCAACGAGGTTTAGCCCGGTTCATCGCTGCCCCGCCCTTGATGGCCATTCGGCACCGGCATGCTATGGTGCCGCCATGCAGACCCGCGCGACGGGCCGACCGTTCAAGGACGCATTTCCCCCAACAGGCATTCGGACGATCCCGACCGGACGGGCCCGTCCCTCGCCGCCACAATTCCTTTTCGCCGGTCGCGCCGGCCGAAAGCACTGGACGGCGCCAATTCAAACCGGAGGTTTCCGATCATGACCACAATCGACGCGGCCTTGTCGGGCCGATTCACCATCGGCAGGAACCTAACGGTCAACCGCCTCGGCTTCGGGGCCATGCGCATCACCGGCGCCGGCATCTGGGGCCCGCCGCCCGATCGCGACGCGGCCATTGCCGTCCTGAAGCGCGTGCCCGAACTGGGCATAAGCTTCATCGACACCGCCGATTCCTACGGACCCAACGTCTCCGAGGAACTGCTGCGCGAGGCGCTCAATCCGTTCAAGGGCATGGTTGTCGCCACCAAGGGCGGGTTGACCCGGCCCGGCCCCGGCCAATGGGTGTCCAATGGCGACCCCGACTATCTGATCGAACAGGCCAAGGGAAGCCTTTTGCGCCTCGGCGTCGAGCGCATCGATCTGTGGCAATTGCACCGCATCGATTCCCGCGTGCCCCGCGACCAGCAGTTCGGCGCCATACGCCAGCTTCTCGACGAGGGCATCATCCGCAATGCCGGGCTGAGCGAAGTCTCGGTGGCCGAGATTGAGGCGGCGTCGCGCGTTTTCCCCGTCGCCACGGTGCAGAACCGCTACAACCTGACCGATCGCGGCTCGGAGGAGGTGCTGCGGCATTGCGAGAAGCACGATATCGGCTTCATCCCCTGGTACCCGCTGGCCGCGGGCGAACTCGCGAGGCCAGGCGCGCTTGTCGACCGCATCGCCACGGCCCATGGCGCCACGCCCGGCCAGGTGGCCCTCGCCTGGTTGCTGCAGCATTCCCCGGTGATGCTTCCCATCCCCGGCACCGGCAGCCTCGCTCATCTCGAGGAAAACACCGAGGCGGCGGGGCTGGAACTGAGCGAGACGGAAATGGCGGAACTGACGGCAGCGGTGGAATAGGGAAAAAGGCTGGTGCCGCATGCCGGATTTGAACCAGCGACCCCATCATTACGAATGACGTGCTCTACCAACTGAGCTAATGCGGCATAGGCCCGGCGCACGGCGTTCGTGCGGTGGACAGCGCGCTGTTTAGCCGATTGGCCGCTTGCGAGGCAAGCCAAAAGGCAGCCCGGCACCAAACCATCGCGGCCCAAAGGCGCTCAGGCGGGCCCGGCACCGGCCTCCCGCGCCGGCGGCAACGCTACGGTCGGGGACATTTGCGCCACCGGTTCCGCCTTTGCCAATGTTGTGTCGGCAAGTGGGGGCGTCGGCATCCCGGCCGCCCTGTCCGCGCCGGCCGGCACGCGCCATTCGAAGGCGTCGAACCGGCCCGAGACCGGCGAGACGGGCTGCCAATCCTCGAGCGCAAGTCCGTCCGCCGCCCAGGCCGGATCGGGCGGCGCCTTGACGGCGCGGCTGAGCCATTCGCGCGCCTTGCCCTGGTCGGCGTTCTGGCCCTCCTCGATCTCGGCCATCAGGACGCAAACGCCCTGGCGCGGCGATGATTCGGCGAAGGGCGCCAGCGCCGATCGCGCCAGAACCCAGTCGAAGGCGTCGATGGCGGCGCGCGCCAGGACCTCCGCAGTGTCGACATTGTCCGGCTCGCCCGGCACCAGGTCGCGGATCTTCTTCAGCCGTTCGACTGCCGAGGCGCCCGGATGGGCATGGGCGTAGAGCAGCGCCGCATGCGGATGGCCGGTCGTCCGGAAGACGCGCCGCAAAAGCGACTGCGCCTTGCGCCCCTCGCCCCGATCGATATGGATGCGCGCCGAAATGAGCGCCGCCGGCACGAAATCGGGAACAAGCTTCAGGGCCGCCAGAGCGTGTTCGAGGGCCGTCGCCGGATCGGTCGCCTCGGCTTCGGCGGCCATGGCGGTGTTGAGCACGGCGCGCTTGCGCCGCCGCGCCAGCTTGTCGGCGCGGCTCGCCGCCGGGTCGTCGCCGGTGGCCGCGAGCGCCTCGTCCCAGGCCTTGCGCGCGATCATGTCGTCGAACAGCGCCTCGCGCGCCCAGACAAGAGCCGGCGACAGGTCACGGGCCTTTCTGGCGAAGGTCAGCGCCGCCGCGCCGCGCCCCTGCGCCCGCGCCTGCTCGTAAAGCCCGGACAGGGCCGCGACCGCCGTCTGCGGATTGGTGATCAGCGCCCGGTAATGATCACGCGCCGCCGTCAGGTCGCCGAGGGCGAGATCGGCTCGCGCCTCCAGCAGCTTGGCCGCGGTGTTGTCCGGCAGGCGCGCCTGCGCCTCCTGCGCCAGAATGCGGGCGCGATGGGCATCGCCAGCCTGCAGGGCGACAAAACTCCCCGACAGGGCGTCGATACCGAGCTGTTTCTGGCCAAGGGCGCTACGGCGCCTGAGGACGCGCGGCACCGCCAGGATGCGCCTGATGACGGCCCAGCCGGCGATGGCGACGAGCACCACAAGGATCAGCGCCGCGACCGCCGCGCCGAGCGCCGGCTGCAGCCGGTAGCCCATGACCTCGATGGTCACCGAGCCGGGCAGCGAGATGACGAAGACCGCGCCGGCGGCGGCGAGCAGGCTGACGACGATATAAAGGACGAGCCGGATCATGACGGCGCCCCGGCAAGGCTCAGCGCCGCGCCGCGAGCCCGGCCGATGAGGTCGGCGGTGGCGGCGAACCCGGCGATATCGGCGCCGATTCCGGCGGCAGCGGCCCGCATCGGCGCCGGCAGGGCTTCGAACGCGGCCATGGCGACGGCATAGTCGCGCGCCGCCAGTCCCGCCTCGACGCGGCTGACCAGTCCTTCGGGCGTGGTGTCGTTCTCCGCCCCGACCGGCCGCAGCGCCACCAGCGCCTTCAGCCGTTCGAGGGCCTGGTCCGACCAGCTCGCCGACGCGTCGGCCGGCTTGGCGGCGAGAATGCCGGGCACAAAGGCCGCGAAACGGGCCTCAAGCGCCGCCGGACTGCCGAGGCCGGACCCGGTGATCGCGGTGACGGCATCGGGAATGGCGAGATCGGGCAGCGCCGCCCGTATGAGCGCCAGCTCGCGGGCAAAGGGCGCCCCAGTGTCGAGCGCTTCGCCGAGCCCGGAAAGGGCCAGAGGCAGCCTGAGATCAACCGGCTGCGGCTCCGGCGTGTTTTCGATGGCCCGAACCGAGCCGGCAAGTGCCGCCACCGTATCGCCAAGCGCGGCGAGACCGGTTTTGACCGTGCCGAGATCGGTTTGAAGCGCGGCAACGCTGTCCGGCGAAGCCGTTTCGCGTGCCTT
>JAHJQZ010000018.1 GCA_018818925.1 Alphaproteobacteria bacterium | reverse complement strand
TCAGCGACAGGGCGATGCCGGCCATGACGGCGAGGACCACCAGCGTCGCGGCATAGGCGAGATCCTTGCGCGCATCGCGCAGGAAGCCGAGCGCGAAGGCGCCACCGAGACCGGCAACCAGGATATAGAGCGCGCTTACCATTTGAGGTCCCTGTACTCGGAGATATCGAGGCTGCGGCGGAAGCGGAACAGGCGATAGGCATAAGCCAGCATCAGCGCCGTGACGCCGAGGCCGATGACGATGGCGGTCAGCACCAGCGCCTGCGGCACCGGGTCGATGATGCGCTGGGCCGCTTCGGCCGGCGCGATCGTATCGAGGATCGGCGCCTCGCGGCCGGTGATGACGCCGATGGCGACCAGCACGATGTTGACCCCGGCATCGGCTATGGTGAAGCCGATGATCATGCGGATGACGTCGCGATGGGTCAGCGCCCCGTAAAGCCCCATCAGGATGAGGGCAAAACCGGTCGCAAGGGCAATCGAGGTCATGCTCATGCCGCGTCCTCCGTTTCCTCGAAACTTTGGAGCATGGACGAGAACTCGGCGCCGACCTTGAGCCCGATCAGCGCATAGATGAGCGGGATGGCGCCGGCCGAGGCGAGCGAACCGAACGTGCCGAGCGGCAGGATGGCATTGTCGAGGAAGCCACCGGCCCAGATGGCGCCGATGACGCCGATGACGACATAGGCGAGGCCCGAAATGCTCTCGATCCGGGAGATCAGGCCGTGACTGAAGCGCTTGCCGGGATCGGCCAGCAGCATGAGAATGGCGCCGGAAGCGAGAATGGCGCCACCCTGAAAGCCGCCGCCGGGGGTCAGATGGCCGTTGATGAAGACATAGGCGCCGAACAACAGGATCATCGGCACGAGCAGGCGCGCGCCGGTGGTCAGGAGTTCGCCCGGCGGCAGGATGCCGTGGCCGGCCGCCTTTTTCGGCGCCCGCGATTCGGCCAGCACCAGACCGACAATGGCGGCGGTCAGGAACAGGACCGTGACCTCACCAAGCGTGTCGAGGCCGCGATAGGTGACGATGATCGCCGCGACCACGTTCTGGGCGCCGGTCTCGGCGGCGGTGTTCTCGGCATAATAGAGCGCCGAGATGTTGAGGCTTTCATCGGGCACGTAGCCGGCGAACAGGGTGTAGAAGGCCATGCCCAGAAGGGCGAGCAGCACCACCACGATCGTATTGCGCGCGAGATTCATTGGTCGCTCTCCCGCCTGATGCGACTGAGCACGAACACGAACAGGAACGTCGTCAGGCCCGAGCCTATGGCTGCCTCGGTCATCGCCACGTCGGGCGCCGCGAGCAGGAGAAACAGCACCGAGGCGAACAGCGAGACCAGGCCGGAAGCGAGCACCGCGGTGATGCGGGTCGAGGTGAACAGGGCGAGGGCCGCCGAGCCGATCATGGCGACGGCGAGAACCAGTGCCATCGGGATCAGAAGCATGTTCATGCGAGGTCTTCTCCGTCTTCGGCGAGATGATCGGTATGGGCGCGGAATTTGATGCCGGCGCGATGGGCGGCGCGCGCCAGGTACTGGCTCGACAGCGGGTTGGTGAACATGACGAACACAAGGATCAAAAAGAGCTTGATCGCCCAGGCCGGCATGATGAGCGCCGCGCCGACCAGCGTCAAAAGGGTGCCGAGCGTCGTCGCCTTGGTGCCGGCCTGGATGCGCGTGAAAGTGTCGGGCATGCGGAAGAGCCCGAGGCCGCCGAGCAACAGGAACAGCGTGCCGAGAAACAGCACGAAGGATCCGAGAATGCCGAGGAGCTCCTGCATCATTCGCCTCCCTCGAGATAGCGGGCGGCGACGATGACGCCGAGGAAGCTCAAAAGGGCATAGACCAGCGCCACGTCGAGATAGACGATGCGATTGGCGGCCAGTGCCACCAGAACGATGCCGGTGACCGAAATGATGGTCAGGGTATCGAAGGCGACAACCCGGTCGACGGCCAGGGGCCCGGCGACGAAACGGTAGAGCGCCAAACCGAAGGCCAAAGCGACGGTGATGCCGGAAAGGACCAGGAACAGATCAACCATACATGACCTCCAGATAGCGTTCGAAGCCGGCGGCGATGGTACGTGTCGTCTCTTCGATGTCGTTTGTGGTCGCGACGACCCAATGGATGTAGAACCACTCGCCCTTGAGCTCGACCGACAGCGTGCCGGGCGTCAGCGTGATGGCATTTGCCAGAAGCAGGCGGGCGGTGGGGTTCTTGAGGCCGGTCCTGATGCGCACGATGGCCGGATCGATGGGCAGGCGCGGCTGCAGTACGATGGTGGCCATGGCAAGGTTGGACTTGACCAGTTCGACAAGGAAATAGCCGAGGAAACCGAGCGTCGCCGCCAGCGAGGCCGGCGTGAACCGGTATCCCGATAGATAGCTGAGGCTAGCACTCAGGAAAAAGGCGACAATCCCGGCGACGACGACGCCGACAACGAGCGATTCGAGCGACAGCGTCGCATTCAGCAGGAGCCAGAGCAGCAAGAGCACGGCAAACAGCCTTGTGGGCACGCCTGTTTCGCTCATTGGCACAATCTCCTTGGCAAGGCCCTGTTTTCAAACCGGTTTTCAACCGCGTTCCAAAGCCGCCCGCCAAAGGCAGGGCAGCTTTCTCGCGCCGTCGCCTGGTGGCCGGCGCACAACGGAACTCGACAGGATCACCGGGGGGTGCGGTTCATCTTGATCTCGCTTAGATCAGATATTCGAATATTCCGACTTGATCTCGGACAAAGTTTTGGCGTGATTTTTCACCCGCGCACCGGCAAGCGAGGCGTGGCTGCAAGGCCGGCCCGCAACAATCTGTCGCCGGGCGCCAACGGCTCGATGCACTAGACTGACCGCCACTTCAAAGAGTGCCTGTCATGCCGCAACTGCCGAGAGAACTGACGACCGAACGCCTGCGTCTGCGCCGCTATTTTCCCGATGATGCCGACTGGTATGCCGACATGGCGCAGCGCAACCGGGCGCATCTTGCCCGCTACGAAAGCGGCAACGCCGCCATGCGCATCGCCAGCGCCGCGGACGCGCAAAAGGTCATCGCCGAGTTCGCCGATTTGGCCGAAGCGGAGAAGGCCTGCTTTCTCGGCGCCTTTCTCGCGGATAGCGATACCTTCGTCGCCCAGATCTATGTCGGGGTCGGCAATGCCGCCCTGCCCGCCTATCTCATCGGCTATTTCTGCGACGTCGCGCATTTGCGCCGGGGCTATGTCGGCGAAGCGGCGGCGGCCGTCGTCGCCGAGCTGTTCGAACGCTGCGGCGCCGAGCGCGTCGGCCTTGGCTGCGACGACACCAATTCCGCGAGCCGCCGCATCGCCGAACGGCTCGGCATGCGCCTTGAAGGCCATCTGCGCGCCGACAAGCGCAATGCCGACGGCTCGGTGACCGGCTCGCTGCTCTTCGGGCTGCTGCGGCAGGAATGGCGGCGGGCGGAGGCAATCTGACCGGGCCGGGGCAAGCAAGGCGTGCCGTTTTCCGGCGTGGTAAGGGAGCGCGATTGCGGAGACAGCGCCAGTCCTTCCGACGCCGCACCCCCTCAACCGCGACCACCCGCGTTCGAAGCCGGGAGACATGGGCGCGCCTCGCCATGGCGCGGAGGCCCCCTGCGGGAAAGGCGTCAGTGTCGACCTGATCCGACCGCTATGCGGGCTGCCCCTGCGACAATCTGGCATGAATTTCCTTGCTAGTTGCAAATGGTTCCTATATGCAAATAGCGGATCAAGCAGGAGACTTGCATGCGCACCGGCCTTGCCCTTGCGATTTTTTCGGCGGCGGCCCTTGCCGTCACCACCCATCCGGCGGCGGCGGAGGACAGGCTCAAGGTGGTCACGAGCTTCACCGTCATCGCCGACATGGCGCAAAACGTTGCGGGCGAGGCGGCAGAGGTGGTGTCGATCACCAAGCCAGGTGCCGAAATTCACGGCTACGAGCCGACGCCGCGCGACCTATTGAAGGCGCAGGACGCCGACCTGATCCTGTGGAACGGGCTCAATCTCGAGCGCTGGTTCGAGCAATTCCTTGCCAATCTCGGCGACGTGCCGGCGGCGGTCGTGTCCGAGGGCATCGATCCGATGCCGATCGCGGGCGGCGAGTACGCCGGCAAACCCAATCCTCATGCCTGGATGGCGCTCGATTCCGCCGAAATCTATGTCGATAACATCGCCGAGGCGATGAGCACGGCCGATCCAGACAACGCCGCGACCTATGCCGCCAATGCTAAGGCCTACAAGGCCGAGATCGCCGCCTTGATCGGGCCGCTGCGCGACGCCGCCCGCGCCCTGCCCAAAGAAAGGCGCTGGCTCCTGACTTCGGAAGGCGCCTTTTCCTACCTCGCCCGCGATTTCGACCTGACCGAAGCCTATTTGTGGCCGATCAATGCCGACGCCCAGGGCACGCCGAAACAGGTCAAGGCGGTCATCGACATGGTGCGCGCCCATGCCATTCCGGCGATTTTTTCGGAATCGACGGTGTCGGACAAGCCGGCGCGGCAGATCGCCCGCGAAACCGGCATCGCCTATGGCGGCGTCCTTTATGTCGATAGCCTTTCCGAACCGGACGGGCCGGTGCCGACCTATCTCGACTTGTTGCGCGTCACCGCCGAAACCATCGTTGCCGGATTACGGCCATGAGCGAGGGCATTCGCGCCGAGGGGTTGACGGTCACCTATCGCAACGGCATGACCGCCCTCACCGATGCCAGCTTTGCCATCCCGACCGGCACGATCACGGCGCTGGTCGGGGTCAACGGCGCCGGCAAGTCGACGCTGTTCAAGGCGCTGATGGATTTCGTGCCTGTTGCCAGGGGCAAGGTCGAAATCCTCGGCCTGCCGGTCCGGCAGGCGCTCAAGGCCCAATCCATCGCCTATGTGCCGCAGGCCGAGGAAGTCGACTGGTCCTTTCCGGTGCTGGTCGAGGACGTGGTGATGATGGGGCGCTACGGCCATATGGGCTTTTTCCGAAACCCGCGCGCCGCCGATCGGGAGGCGGTCGCCACCGCGCTCAGGCGGGTCGACATGTCCGAATTCGCCAGCCGCCAGATCGGCGAACTCTCGGGCGGGCAGAAAAAACGCGTCTTTTTGGCGCGGGCGCTGGCCCAGGATGCCAAGGTGATCCTGCTCGACGAACCGTTCACCGGCGTCGACGTCAAGACCGAGGAACAGATCGTTTCCCTGTTGCGCACCCTCAGGGACGAAGGACGGGTGATGCTGGTCGCCACCCACAATCTCGGCTCGGTGCCCGAATTCTGCGACCGGGTGGTGCTGGTCAAGGGCACGGTGCTGGCGCATGGGCCGACTTCGACGACCTTCACGCCGGAAAACCTCAAACTGGCCTTTGGCGGCGTGCTCAGGCATTTCGTGCTCGGCGGCCAAACGCTGCATGAGGACGCGGATGCGCGCAAGGTCGAGGTCTTCACCGACGACGAGCGGGCGCTCGTCTACTACGACCACCAGCAGCAGCATGCCGTCGGTGAACCGAAATGATCGACATGCTCGTCGAGCCGTTTTCCTACGGCTACATGACCAATGCCATCTGGGTGTCGGGGCTGGTCGGGGCGGTCTGCGCCTTCCTCTCGGCCTATCTGATGCTCAAGGGCTGGTCATTGATCGGCGACGCGCTTTCCCATTCCATCGTGCCGGGCGTGGCCGGAGCCTATATGCTCGGCCTGCCGTTTTCGCTCGGCGCCTTTTTGTCGGGAGGGCTGGCAGCGCTCGCCATGCTGTTTCTGAGGGCCCGATCGGGGCTCAAGGAAGACGCGGTGATCGGGCTGATCTTCACCTCGTTTTTCGGGCTCGGCCTGTTCATGGTGTCATTGCGGCCGATGGCGGTCTCCATCCAGACCATCACCATGGGCAATATCCTCGCCATCACGCCGGAGGACACGCTGCAACTGGTCATCATCGGCGGCGTGTCGCTCGCCGTGCTGCTCGCCAAATGGCGCGACCTGATGGCGGTGTTCTTCGACGAGGCACATGCCCGCTCGATCGGGCTCAATCCGGATATGCTGCGCGTCGTGTTTTTCACGCTTCTTGCCGCCTCGACGGTCGCCGCCATGCAGACGGTCGGCGCCTTCCTCGTCATCGCGCTGGTCGTCACGCCCGGCGCCACCGCCTACCTCCTGACCGACCGGTTTCCGCGCCTCATCGCGCTGTCGGTCCTGATCGGAGCGGCGACGAGCGCAATCGGCGCCTATTTGAGCTATTTCCTCGATGGGGCGACCGGTGGTGTCATCGTCACGCTGCAGACCGCGCTGTTCCTTGCCGCCTTCGTGTTTGCGCCCAAGCACGGCGTGCTGGCGGCGCGGCGGCGGGCACGGAACGCTCTGGAGCGGGTGCGATAATGGATTTCATCACCCTGCCGCTGCAATTCCCCTTCATGCAGAACGCGCTTCTGATCACACTGATCATCGCGCCGGCGGCGGCGCTCCTTTCGTGCTTTCTCGTCCTCAAGGGCTGGTCGCTGATGGGCGACGCGGTTTCCCATGCCGTGCTGCCGGGCGTGGTCGTTGCCTATCTGGCCGGCATTCCCCTGGTCATCGGGGCCTTCGTCGCCGGCCTGTTCACCGCCATCGCCACCGGTTTCGTCACGGACCATTCCCGCATCAAGCAGGACACGGTGATGGGGGTGATCTTTTCGGGCATGTTCGGCCTCGGGCTCGTCTTGTACACCAGCATCGAGTCCGACCTGCATCTCGACCATATTCTTTTCGGCAACATGCTCGGGGTTGGCAGCGAGGACTTGTGGACGGCCGGGTTGATCGCCGTGCCGGTGGCGCTGGTGCTGATAGCCAAATGGCGCGATATCCTCGCCCATGCCTTCGATCCGGTGCAGGCGCGCATGGTCGGCCTCAGGGTCGGGATCATCCATTACGGTCTTCTGGCCATGCTGTCGGCGACCATCGTTGCCATGTTGTCCTCGGTCGGCATCATCCTGTCGATCGCGCTGCTGATCGCACCGGGCGCCGTGGCTTTCCTCGTGACGCGGCGCTTTTCCGCCATGCTGGCGACATCGGTCGGCGTGGCGCTGTTCGCCGCAACCGCCGGCAATCTCGCGAGCTTCTGGATCGACAGCGCCCCCGCCCCGACCATCGTCTTGATCCTTTCGGTGATGTTCGTGCTGGCGCTCGGCTGGCGCATGTGGTTGACGCGACGGGCCACCAGCGGCACCGGAGTCCGGGTCGTGTGACGATCTTTGCCACGGCAGGCGCGGTTGATGTATGCCCGTAGTTATAGTCTTTGCTTTCAAATATAGCCTATGCTATATTTTTTGGAGAGAAAATCGTTGCGGCGTGGCCGAGATGGCGCATCAATCCCTGTCCGAGCGCACCGACAGCGGCATCCGCGAGGTTCTTAACGGCACCCGCAAGGGGCCGCGCGCCCTGCTGCTGTTCGCTGGACCGGCGGTGATCGCCTCGATCGCCTATATGGATCCGGGCAATTTCGCCACCAATATCCAGGCCGGCTCGGGCTATGGCTATTCCCTTCTCTGGGTGGTGCTCGCCGCCAATCTCATCGCCATGCTGTTCCAGTCGCTGTCGGCCAAGCTCGGCATCGTCACGGGCAAGAACCTCGCCGAAATGTGCCGGATACGTTTTCCGCCGCTCATCCGCTACGCCATGTGGGCGATCAGCGAAGTCGCCGCCATGGCCACCGACCTCGCCGAATTCCTCGGCGGCGCCATCGGGTTGTCGCTGCTGTTCGGCATGCCGCTCCTTTACGGCATGGCGGTCACGGCCGTCGTCACCTATGCCATCCTCATGCTCGCCGGGCGCGGCTTTCGGCCGATGGAGCTGATCATCGGCGGTTTCGTCGCCATCATCGGGCTATGCTATTTCATCGAGATGTTCATCGCCCCGGTCGCCTGGGGTGAAGTGGCGCTCGGCCTTGTCACACCCGTCCTGCCCGACGCGACGGCGCTGACCATCGCGGTCGGCATCATCGGCGCCACTGTCATGCCGCATGCCGTTTACCTCCATTCCGGCCTGACCCAGCATCGGGCCAATCCACAGAATGACGGCGAGCGGCGCCTGCTGCTCACCTTTTCCAACTGGGAATGTGTCATCGCCCTCGCCGTCGCCGGCATGGTCAACATGGCCATGGTGATCATGGCCTCGGCCGCTTTCCATGCCGGCTATCCGGAAGTCGCCGAAATCGAGACCGCCTTCCACACCTTGACGCCCCTGCTCGGCGGGTTGGCGGCCGGAGTGTTCCTCGTTTCGCTGATGGCCTCGGGCCTATCCTCCTCGACGGTCGGCACCATGGCCGGACAGATGATCATGCAGGGTTTCGTGGGGTTCCGCATTCCGATCTGGGTGAGGCGGCTCGTCACCATGCTGCCGGCCTTCGCCGTGGTGCTTTTAGGCGTCAACACCACCGAAGCGCTGGTCTATTCCCAGGTGGTCCTGAGCTTTGCGCTGCCGATCCCGATGATCGCGCTCGTCATCTTCACCCGCAACCGCGCCATCATGGGTGCATTCGCCAACAGCCGGACGATCGACGCCGCTGCCATGATCGGAACCGTGGTCATTCTCGTTCTCAACGCGGTGCTGCTGCTGCAGACTTTCGGGATGCCGATTCCGGGTCTTGGCGCCTGACGGCGCAAATGGGCGCGGCAATTCATCGATGGCTTGCATCATGTATTGCCAAGGCTATGTTTCATGGCACGATTGAGAGGGCCGGGAAGCTCCATGACAAACAAAGACGTTGACAGCGCAAGGCGCGGCAAACCCGCGACGCCGGCTGAATTCCAGGTGGAAGCCTTCCAGAAGTGCCGCGAGGCGCGCCGCACCGAATTGATGGAAGACTATGTCGAGCTGATCGACGACCTGATCGCGCAAGCGGGCGAGGCCCGCCAGACCGACATCGCCCGCTGCCTCGGGGTCACCCAGCCGACGGTCGCCAAGATGCTCAAGCGCCTCGGCGACGAACGGCTCGTCACCCAGCGCCCCTATCGCGGCGTGTTCCTGACCGAAGACGGCAAGCGTCTCGCCAGCACCTCGCGGCGGCGCCATGAAATCGTCGAAGCGTTCTTGCGAAAGCTCGGCGTCGGCCCGGAAGCGGCGCGCAATGATGCCGAGGGCATCGAGCACCATGTCAGCGTCGAAACGCTGACGGCGTTCGAGCATTTCCTTAGGAAAAACCCGGACTAAGCCGGAGAAATGGTGCCCAGGGCCGGAATTGAACCAGCGACACGCGGATTTTCAGTCCGCTGCTCTACCAACTGAGCTACCTGGGCATCGGGCGCCGAAGCGCGAATTGCTGGCGGTTTATAGGGGCTAAGATCGGGGTTGTCCAGAAGGCTCGGCCATGGTTTTCAAGGTGGTGCCACACGAAAACCCCGTGCCGGGAACGGGTCAGGGAGCCGAACCGATGAAGCCAGTATCCGCCGTCATTTTGTGCGCCACGCCGCGCTCGGGCAGCACGCTCCTGTGCGATCTTTTGACCGCCACCGGCGCCTGCGGCGTCGTGCAGTCCTATTTCCGGCGCCTGTCGATCGACAACTGGATCGGTCGGTTCGGCCTGACGGTGCCGCGCGGGAACCCGGATTTCGAGACATTGTATTTCGCCGCGGCGCTGCGGGCCGGAACGGACGCCTCCGGCACGTTCGGGCTGAGGCTGATGCGGGACAACGTTGCCGAACTCATGGACTGGCTCGACCGGCTGTTTCCCGGCCAGGCGGGCGATCTCGGGCGGATCGAAACGGCGTTCGGCCCGCCCCGCTTCATCGCGCTCCGGCGTCGCGACAGCGTTGCGCAGGCGGTGTCGCGGCTCAAGGCCGAGCAGACTGGGCTGTGGCACCGGCATGCCGACGGCAGCGACCGCGAACGCAACGCCGCCGAAGAAGTGTCGACCTACGACGCCGAAGGTCTTGCCGGGTTCATCGCCGAGGCCGAAGCCGGCGAACGGCAATGGCGGGACTGGTTCGACGAAATGGGCGTCACGCCGGCAAGAATTGACTACGAGGACCTGTCCGAAGACCCGAAGGCGACGCTGGCTCGGCTGCTCGCGGCGCTCGGGCGCGATCCGGGGCCGGCCCGCATGGCCGCTCCGGCGACGGCCAGACTGGCGGATGCCGAAAGCGCCGCCTGGGCCGCCCGCTACCGCCTCGAAACCGGCCGCGGCGGCAATCCCCACCGCATCGGAGGCGACGCAACGCTTGCATAGCGCGCCCCTCTCGGCCCATCCTCAGAGCCTCTCGCGAAACCAGGCGGAACATCCTTTCATGCTCGAAGACCTCAAGGACAGAAACGTACTCATCACCGGCTCGTCGATCGGCATCGGCGCCGCCGTGGCGCGCGAAATGGGGCGGCTCGGCGCCCGCGTCGCCGTCCACGGCAACCGCAACCTGATTGCCGCCCAGAAGGTGGTCGAGGACATCGAACGGTCGGGCGGCTTTTCAGCGCTGATCTCGGGCGATGTGTCGAAGCCGGACAGCGCGGCGCGGATCGTCGCGGATGCCGCTTCGGCCCTCGGCGGCATCGACATCCTGATCAACAATGCCGGTTCCCTGATCCGGCGCCTCAGCAACGAGGATTTCGACAACGCGCTCTACGACCAGGTGTTCGACCTCAACGTCCGCTCGATTTACACAATCACCCAGGCGGCGCTGCCGCATCTCAAGAAAAGGGGCGGCGCCATCATTAATTCCGGCTCGATCGCCGGCCGGAATGGCGGCGCCATGGGCTCGTCGGTCTATTCGGCGGCCAAGGCGGCGGTGCATTCGATCTCGCGCAACATGGCGCGCGAATTCGCCCCCTTCGGCATCCGCGTCAACACGGTGGCGCCGGGTTTCATCGACACCGATTTCCATGCGATCACATCCGAGGAAGGACGGCAGGCGGCGCAGAATGCCACCGCCCTCAAGCGCCTCGGCACGGTCGAGGATTGTCTCGGCGCCTATGTCTTCCTCGCCTCGGACTCGATGTCCGGCTACATCACCGGCCAGATCATCGACGTCAATGGCGGGCAGATGATGCCGTAGAAGACGACGGCGCCGGCCTCTTCACCTCTCCCTTGGGGGAGAGGTCGGGCCGGAGCGCAGCGGAGGTCCGGGTGAGGGGGCCTTGTGCCGAGCTTGAGGCAGGCCCCCTCACCCGCAGCGAAGCCTGTCCTCGGGCGCTACGCGACCCGTCGGCGTCGGCCTCTCCCCCCGAGGGAGAGGTGAGTCAGGCGCTTCGTTCGGCCGCCAGCTCCACCAGCTTCACGCACAGTGCTGTCGCGACCGCCATGTCCTGCACCGAGACCCATTCGAGCGGTCCGTGGATGTTCTGCATGCCGGTGAACAGGTTTGGCGTCGGCACGCCCTTTTCGGTGAGCAGCGAACCGTCGGTGCCGCCGCGGATCGGGACCGAGACCGGCTCGACGCCCACTGCCCTTGCGGCGGCGCGGGCGAGGTCGACGGGGGTCATGTCCTTTTCCAGCCAATAGCGCATGTTGCGATATTGCGGGCGGATGGTGCAGGTGATCGCGGCGCGCGGCTCGGTTGCGGCGATGGTCTCGCAGACCTGGCGGACGAGCTTGCCCTTGGCGGCGAGGCCGTCGAGTTCGAAATCCCTGAGGATCAGCCTGATCTTCATCTCGGACGAACCGCCGGCCATCTCGACGGCGTGGATGAAGCCGTCGCGGCCATCGGTGGTTTCCGGCGTCATGGTCACCTGCGGCAGGGTGTCGATGATCCTTGCGGCGAGATGGATGGCGTTGACCAGCTTGCCCTTGGCCCAGCCGGGGTGGATCGAGACGCCCTTGATCACGATCTCGGCGGCATCGGCGGAAAAGCTCTCGTATTCGATCTCGCCGACCGCGCCGCCATCGAGCGTATAGGCGAAATCGCAAGCGAGATCGGCGGGAAGCCGTTCGGAAACGCCACGACCGATCTCCTCGTCCGGCGTGAAGGCGACGCGGATTTTTCCATGCGGGATGTCGGGATTGGCGAGCAGGTGGCGGATCGCGGTCATGACCACCGCGACACCCGCCTTGTCGTCGGCGCCGAGCAGGGTCAGGCCGGAGGCGGTGACGATATCGTGGCCGAGCTTTTTGGCGAGATAGGGAAAGACAGCCGGCGACAGGACGAGCTCGGAATTGTCCGGATAGGTGATGTCACCACCATCATATCCCCTGATGACGCGCGGCTTGACGCCCGTTGCGTTGAATTGCGGCGCCGTGTCGACATGGGCCAGAAGCCCGATGGTCGGACCCAAGGCGGTGGCGGGAACGGTCGCCAGAACCGCGCCGTAATCAGTCAGGGTCACGTCCGAGGCGCCGAGCTCGTTCAGTTCGGCTTCGATGAGGCGCAACAGGTCGAGCTGGATTTCGGTGCTCGGCGCGGCCGGCGAGTCCGCGTCGGACTGGCTGTCGATCGCCGCGTAGCGGACGAGACGGGATTCGAGTTCGGCGTCGAAAGTATGGGTCATCGCGGTCTTTTTGGGGGTTGGCCGGCGTCGCGCTTGTCAGGCGTCGCCTTCGTTGATCTCGGTCGCCGGCTCTTCGTCCTCTTCCTCGTCCTCCGTGGCCGGAATGACGTAGCGGCCGGAAAGCCAGCGGTTGAGATCGATATCGGCGCAGCGCGACGAGCAGAAGGGGTGGAATTGCTGCACCGACGGCCTTAAGCAGATCGGGCAGGGCCTGACGGGTCTCAGGCGAGCGATTTTCTTGTCGTCAGACACCGGTGAAGCCGGGCTGGTTGAGCCAGTTGAAATGGACCGGGTAGCCCTCGGCGCCGAGGAATTGCACCGTCTCGAACAGCGGCAGGCCGACCACGGCGGAATAGGAGCCGGTCAGCTTGACCACGAAGGACCCGGCAATGCCCTGGATGGCATAGCCGCCGGCCTTGCCGCGCCATTCGGCGCTCGCCAGATAGGCTTCCATTTCCTTGGAGGACAGGCGCTTGAAGCGGATGCGGGTGTCGATGATGCGCCGGCGCAGGCGACCGCTGGTCGAAATCAGCGTAAGGCCGGTGAAGACGCGATGGGTGCGTCCGCTCAACAGCTTGAGGCAGGTTGCCGCCTCTTCCATCGTTTCCGCCTTGGGCAGGATGCGCCGGCCGACGGCGACGACGGTATCGGCGGCCAGGATCAGCGTGTTTTCGGAAAGGCCGGTCTGGCGGGCCTTGTGCTGGGCGGTCAGGGCCTTGAGGTCGGCAAGGCGCTGGGCGAGACGGCGCGGCAGCTCGTTTCGTTCCGGCGTTTCGTCGACATTGGCCGGCACCAGATGCTCGGGCTCGATCCCGACCTGATTGAGCAGGGCCAGGCGGCGCGGCGAGGACGATGCGAGTATGAGGTCGGGTCGGCGCGCCATTCGCGGTTGCCGGCTACTTGAAGCGGTAGGTGATGCGGCCCTTGGTCAGATCGTAGGGCGTCATTTCGACGAGAACCTTGTCGCCGACCAGAACGCGGATGCGGTTCTTGCGCATGCGACCAGCCGTATGGGCGATGATCTC
>JAHJQZ010000017.1 GCA_018818925.1 Alphaproteobacteria bacterium | reverse complement strand
TCTGGAGGACATGAAAAACGCTATTGTGGTGCCGCATGACATTGATCTCCTGCTCGTGTCCCAAACGCCGCGAAACGTTCAAAACACAGTAGAATCAATGTCATGCACCTTGTCCAGAAATCTAAACCGGACAGCAGTGGGTCGACATGGAGAAATTCTTGGATTCGGCACGGAGATCGCCGGCGCTTTCGCTCCACACGACCCAAGGCCGGTAAGTTTGAACAATTGCATATACCGTTTCGGGCTGGTCGGCCAAATTACCTGCTGACTGCTGCCAAGAGCCTTGACATGTCAACGAAATCTTGTCGGTTGACCAGTTCGCCAGAAAGTAGAAGCCCCCTACGACGAGGGCGACAAATACAACCAAAGCGGTCCAGACGCCCTTCAGTATCCCCCTACTCCCCTTCCGGCCCAAGCACCGGTGCCAGCAGCGCCAGCATCACGTCCATGATGTCATCCGGCACCTTTTCGCCCGTTGGCTTTGCCCGGCGCGCCTCGAGATCGACGGCCTTCACCTGATCGCACTGGACGACCCCGGAAACCTTGAGGCCGGTGCCGGTCAGGTTGACCGCCATGCCGGCCATGCGCGACTGCGTGCCGGCTGTTGTAATCGGCGCGACATAGGGCATGCGCGACACGGCGTTGTAGGCTTCCGGCGAGACGACGACGCAGTAATGCGGCCCGGTCATTTCGTGGCCCGCCGCCGGATGGAAATCGAGATGGAAGATGTCCCCGCGCGCCGGGAAGCGGCCGCCTCTTACCAAATCTCGCCCCCGACCGGCTTGTCATCGCGCCAGGCCTGTTCCTCGGCGCTCAGGGGCGCATCCGGGTTGCACTTCGCCAGGATTTCATCGAGCGTGAAATGCGGCTTGACCCGAAGAGGCTCAATGACGACGCGGCCGTTCTCGGCAGCGACCCTGACGGTATCGCCGACCGCGAGATTGAGGCTGCGGCGCACATGCGCCGGCACCGTCACCATGACCGAACCGCCGGCCTTCTTGAGCGTGGTGACACCAATCCCGGCTTTCTGTCCGCGCTTGACCGCCCCGACCTGCCCGGTTCGCGCGACGCGCGCTGTCGCCTTGTTCTCCGATTTCTTCATGATCGGCCTCTCAAATGTTCAACTAATGTAGAACTTCTCTCCAGGCGCTGCAATCGAAAGTGCTAAATTTATCCCCTCCGCAAAATCCTCCCCTATCCTTGCCTCACCAAGCCACATCGAGCGTAGGCGTCGACGAGCGCCGAGTGGCAAGGGTTCGGGTGGATGAGGGGTCGCCCTTGTCCAGGCCAAGCTGTTTGACCGGCCGGTATCACCGAGGCCAGCCGTAAGCCGTACACGGGGCACTGCATTCGCCGCGTGGTTCTTTGCGCCGGGACTTTGCCTGCGGGGACATGGCGTTCCCCCTTGCGGGGTTGTTGCAGCCGGCGCGCGCAGGCGGGGGTTAAAACGGGTCAGCACCCCGAGGTCACGCAGGATACGCCAAAAATCCCGGATGCATGGAGCGTGACGCGCTTCCACATTACCAACTATCGGACTGAAGCGTTTCACGCTCCATGCCCGCTCGCCTACGGCAAAGCCAAAACTGGGGCATTGGCTTTTACGAATTGCAGAATTGCGGAATTACGGTGACAGTTTATAAATTGCTTCAATTGCCGCGCCGCGAACATGCGCTCGCTGGTGTTTGCAGGTGTGACGCGCGCACCCTTCGTTGCCTCACCCGTTCAAATGCCGGGATGGGCGCGAGCGCGTCTGGCGCATCTGGCAAACTGTCCGCAATCAGATGTTGCTCAGGACACAGGCCGCGTTTCGGCTCCGCTCTCGTCGATTCGCCAACGCCCGCCCATGGCCGGCGCCGCGTCCGTCCGCATGCGCATGCACATGCCCGTGCCTGCCCGCTTTTTGACCATGGGCGGGCAAAGCGTGACATTTAGGCTGCGTTCGGTAGAAAACGCTCGCATTTGTGCCGTGATTTAGGGAGACTCACTACACAGGCAAAATGTCGGCAGGTTATTGTCACCGCGAGGCAATTCGACATGATGCGCTGGTGGCGGGCCGGAACGACCGAGGGTGGTGGTTCGCGCCGGCCTGTTCGAACGCGTCAGGAGGCACGTCCCCCGCATGCTGGATTGGGACAAATTGCGGATCTTCCACACGGCAGCCGAGTCCGGCAGCTTCACCCATGCGGCCGACAGACTGTCCATGAGCCAGTCCGCCGTGTCGCGCCAGGTCTCGGCGCTCGAGGACGATCTCGGCCTCAAGCTCTTCATCCGCCATGCCCGCGGCCTGGTGCTGACCGAGGTCGGCGAGCAGCTGTTCCGCACCGCGCATCGCATGCATTGGGAACTGCAGCAGGTCGAATCGGCCATGAGCGAAAGCCAGGAGGTGCCCACCGGCCCCCTGCAGGTCACGACCACAGTCGGGTTCGGCTCGACCTGGCTCGCCTCGCGCATGAGCGAATTCGTCAAGCTCTACCCCACCATCCAGCTTGAGATAAAGCTCAACGACGCCGAGCTCGACCTCGCCATGCGCGAGGCCGACGTCGCTATCCGCCTGCACCGGCCGGTGCAGTCCGAAATGATCCAGCGCAAGCTGTTCACGGTGCATTTCCACGTCTATGCCGCGAAGATCTATGTCGAGGAATACGGCGCGCCCAACAGCATCGAGGAGCTGGACAACCACCAGATCGTCACCTTCGGCGAACCGGTGCCGTCCTATCTCGGCGATGTCAATTTTCTCGAACGCCTCGGGCGCTCGGACAATTCGCCCCGCCGCTCGGCGCTCAAGGTCAACGCCATTTACGGCCAGATGCACGCCTGCCGCGCCGGCATCGGCATCGCCATGCTGCCCGACTATATCGTCGAGGGCGAGGACAAGCTGGTGCGCGTTCTCGAAAGCATCGAACTGCCGGCCTTCGACACCTATTTCGTCTACACGCCGGCCTTGAAGAGCTCCAAGCGCGTCGGCGTCTTCCGCGATTTTCTCGTGCAGAAGTCGCGGGAGTGGAGCTTTTAGGCGGCAAACGTTCAAGCGAATGCGAATTCGTGCTCTTCGGCCTGCCTCACACACATCGTCATCCCCGACCCCGATCGGGGATCCAGCTCGCGCAAGTCGTTGCGCGAAAAAACTCCTGCGCTCGGCAGACGCCTCGCCGCTGGATTCCCGCCTGCGCGGGAATGACGACGTGCCTCTGGGACGGTTTTCCCGGTTAAGCGTCCGATGTCTAGCCCGCCCGGCACGCCTGCAATACTTGCGGCATAACGCGAAGCCGGCGTTAACGTCTTGTTAATCCGGCCATTCGTCGCCATGTTGTTCTTGAAGGAGCATGGGCGCGGATGGAACAGCAGGCTTCGGGCGGCATCGGCGGTCTGGTTGGCGGTGTCAGCCAGAACATGATCGCCAATATCTGCGGTACGGCGATTGGCGCGGGCTGCGTCGCGACCGGCTTGTCGCAAACCGATCAGCTCAACGAACTGACGAACTGGCCGATCTGGGCGGCCTTGCTCGGCGGGCTGTTTTTCGTCGGCGGCGGGGTGAACTCGACGCGGCTCGCCTATCGGCGCTGGTTCACGAAACAAAAGATATCGCGCCCCTATGCCGATCGAATCGGCATCCTTGTCGCTCGCCTCGTCGGCGACGACGCGATCAACAGCACCCGCGAGATCGTCTATGAGGGCCTCAGGCGCGAGCTCGGCCACGCCGCGACGGTCACCAAATGGCCCGAAGCCCTGTCGCTCGGGGAAGGCACCGATTTCGACTCCGAGGCCGCCGCCGACAGGACCGCGCGGAAATGGCTCGCCAGAAAGGGCAATGACGTCCTGATCTGGGGCCGGCTTAAGTCCAACAGCATCCTGTCCCTGCGCTTCACCCTGGCCGAAGGTGTGTCGTCGCAGGCGCAATCGCATGTGCTCACCGAAAAGCTCGAATTGCCGCTTTCCGCAATCGAGGAACTCGGAACCGTCATTGCCGCCCGCGCGGCAGCCCTGGCAGCTCCGGCAGTCGACAATGCCGGAACCTATATCGAGCCGCAAATGCGCGAGGTCGCGGAACGCCTGAGCGCGCTCGCAAAACACCCGCCGGCGAGCTTTTCCGCCGATGCGCGCGGATCAACGCTCTTTTCCTACGCCTTGGCGCGCCAGGCGCTCGGCGAGCAGACCGGCAACTCGGAGCATCTCCAGGAGGCCGTCGCCGCCTATCGCGCCGCTCTCGGGGAATTCACCCGCGACCGCGTCCCGCTCCAATGGGCCACGACCCAGAACAATCTCGGTACTGCCCTTCAAACGCTCGGGGAGCGCCAGGCCGGCACCGAGCGCCTCGATGAGGCCGTCGCCGCCTTTCGCGCCGCCCTCGGGGAACGGACTCGCGACCGCGTCCCGCTCGACTGGGCCATGACCCAGAACAATCTCGGCAATGCCCTCAGAACGCTCGGGGAGCGCCAGGCCGGCACCGCCCGCCTCGATGAGGCCGTCGCCGCCTTTCGCGCCGCACTTGCGGAATTCACCCGCGACCGCGTCCCGCTCGACTGGGCCATCACCCAGAACAATCTCGGCACTGCCCTTAAAGCGCTTGGGGAGCGCCAGGCCGGCACCGAGCGCCTCGAAGAGGCCGTCGCCGCCTATCGCGCCGCCCTTGGGGTACGGACTCGCGACCGCGTCCCGCTTGACTGGGCCATGACCCAGAACAATCTCGGCACTGCCCTCAGAGCGCTTGGGGAGCGCCAAGCCGGTACCGAGCGCCTCGAAGAGGCCGTCGCCGCCTATCGCGCCGCCCTTGAGGAATGGACCCGCGATCGCGTCCCGCTCGACTGGGCCATGACCCAGAACAATCTCGGCACTGCCCTCGCAACGCTCGGCACGCGTGAGGCCGGCACCGCCCGCCTCGATGAGGCCGTCGCCGCCTTTTGCGCCGCCCTCGGTGAATGGACCCGCGACCGCGTCCCGCTCCAATGGGCCACGACCCAGAACAATCTCGGCAATGCCCTCACAACGCTCGGGGAGCGCCAGGCCGGCACCACCCGCCTCGAAGAGGCCGTCGCCGCCTATCGCGCCGCCCTCGGGGAACGGACCCGCGACCGCGTCCCGCTCGACTGGGCCATGACCCAGAACAATCTCGGCAATGCCCTTCAAAGGCTCGGGGAGCGGCAGGCCGGCACCGAGCGCCTCGAACAGGCCGTCGCCGCCTATCGCGCCGCCCTCGAGGAACGGACCCGCGACCGCGTCCCGCTCGACTGGGCCGGGACCCAGAACAATCTCGGCACTGCCCTCAAAACGCTCGGGAAGCGCCAGCCCGGCACCACCCGCCTCGAAGAAGCCGTCGCCGCCTATCGCGCCGCCCTCGGGGAATTCACCCGCGACCGCGTTCCACTCGACTGGGCCACGAGCTGGGGCAATCAGGGCGTCGCCATGGGCCTGTTGGCCGAGCGGCAAGCGGATTGCAGTCTTGCCACGCGGGCGGCGGCGCAGATCGAGGCGGCGATGAAGGCGCTTAGCGACGGCGGTCACGAGCCGTTCGCCGCCTATTTCGAAGCCCGGCTCGCGGACGCCCGCGCGCTGGTGGCGCGGTTGTGCGGTCCGCCAGAGGCCAGGTCCTGACCCCCGTCCGCCGCCTTGCCTTCCTGGCCGGCATTGTGCCGCCGCTGCCCGCGACTTCACCGCCCGTCCGCGACCCATGCGCCACGCGCATGCGTCCGCCGGCTCCTCGTCCTCCGCCGGAATTTGCCGGCATTCGCCCCGGAAAATTCAGCCAAAGAGATGGACGATCGTGCTGCCTGCTTTTCTCGGCCGCACGGCCTTGTTTGGGTGCCGGAAAAAAAGCGAAGCTTTGCCAACATCCTAGTCGCTCGGCCTAAGGTACGTACCTCAAGCCATGCATTTCTCGCATGCCTGACATGCGATGTAATCGTTTGCACGGGGCGATTCGCGGGTGTAGACAAACAATGCGTCTCAAGAGCTCCTCCCCTCCAGCGCCTTAAGACGCAACCTCCTAGCGGCACCGCCGCTCGTTAAAGCTCCGCTCTCCCCTCGAGCGGAGCTTTATTTTTTGCCTCAGAGCGACATCCTCGACGGGCGGCGACCCGGCAAACGAGTCCTGTCCGAATCCCTCCGGCCGCGCTGCAATGGCTCGGATGGTTTTGCGCTTCGCGTCATGAACTGGACGGATTGCCGCAGTTTTTCGCCAAAGCTGCAACTTCGCTGGGCAGGCAGCCGGCCTCTGCCAAAGGAAGAGGCACGCCGTTTTCCTTTTATTTTTTAAGAGATTAATGAGCGCTTGGCCGCTCCTTACGACATGGCGGACTGACCATACCGTGCGGTAGGTGCATAGCTGCCATTCCCGGCATGTGCTTGCTGAAACGATTTGATGGACCCATATTCGGCGTGTCGATGCAACGCAACTCCTCCTCCTCCCATGTTGCCTTGGTCGACATCCGGGTCCGGTTGTTCCTCCTCCCTCAACCCTGACCCACCCTGGCGGGCGACGGCTCCTCCTCCCTCGAAGCCCGCCTCTACTGAGGTTTCGACCTTTTGGCTCCACCTTTCAGGTGGAGCCTTTTTTTTCGCCCCGATGCATGTGGCGTGCCAGCGTGCCTGACCCAGTCGCATGCCTGACATGCCCAATCCGTGTTTGTTGGCGGCCGGACGGCGCGCCATAGTCGAAGCCGTGTCGGACACAAACCCTCTCCCCCGCTCCGGCACCAACCGGCACGATGCGGCGAATCGCCGATAGCCGGCGCTAGAGCCGGGTCTCCCTGATCCGGCAAACGCGCATATGCCCCGCCTGTCCGGCTTGCCGGCAGGCATTCGAAAAGGCCTCGCCCGCCCCTCAGGCGAGGCCTTTTTCGTTTCAGGCTCGGGGAGGGGTGGCGCGGAGAAACGACCCGGCGCCGGCGCGGCCATGCCTACCGATAAAGCGGCTCGTCCGCGAGGCCGGCATAGAGATCGGCGACGGCTTCGCCATAGCCGTTGAAAATCTGCGTCGGCACCACTTCGGCCGTGCCGAGCAGCTGTTCCTGCGCCTGGCTCCAGCGCGGATGCGGCACGTCCGGGTTGATATTGGCCCAAAAGCCATACTCGTTGGCGGCGATCTCTTGCCAGAAGCTCAGCGGCCGCTCGGCGGTGAAGGTGAACCGGACGATCGACTTGATCGACTTGAAGCCGTATTTCCACGGCAGGTGCAGCCGGATCGGCGCGCCCATAGCATTGGGCACGATCTTGCCGTAGACGCCCACCACCAGAAGCGACAGATCGTTGCTCGCCTCGGCCATCGTCATGCCCTCGACATAGGGCCAGGGATACCAGTCCTGGTTGCGGATGCCGCTGGCGAAGTCCGGATTGCCGAAAGTCTCCATCCGCAAGTATTTGGCCGAACTGAGCGGCCGGGCGAGATCGATGAGCTTTCTGACCGGAAAGCCGATCCACGGCACGGTGATCGCCCAGCGTTCGACGCAGCGGTGGCGATAGATGCGCTCTTCGAGGTCCATCCGGGCGATCAGATCATCGACATCGAGCAGCATCGGCCTTTCGACCTCGCCGTCGATGGCGATCTGCCAGGGCCGCGGCTTGAGCTGTTTGTCGGCTTCCTGGGCGATGCTCTTGTGCGAGCCGAATTCGTAGAAATTGTTGTAGGTGGTGCTGGTCTTTTCCGGCGTGACCGCACGGCCCCCGTCATAGGCGGCATTGGTGGTGTAGCTGAGCTCTGGCGGGTCGACCGGGGCGCCGGCCATCGGCCCGAGGTGCGCATCGGATGCCGGCGATTCGGCCTCGGGTGCCGCCGCGCCGCCATCGGAACAGGCCGCCAGCCCGCCGCCGGCGATCAGCCCGGCCATGCCTTTCATCAGGCTGCGGCGGTTGATGTAGACGTGCTCGGGCGCGACGTCGTTCTCCGATATTTCCCACGCCTTCTTGATGCGGATCAGCACGGTATCGGCTCCCTCGTTGCGGTGGCGCGATACGGCCACAAGCCGGCGCTCAGGCTGACGCGGCCCGTGCCTCCAAGGCAATGCACCTCTCGTCAAAATCGCGTGAGGTCACCGGCGTCGCGCCGCGTTCGGCGCTGACGATGCGGTTGCGGCCGGCCGCCTTGGCCTGGTAGAGCGCCCGGTCCGCCGCCGCGACGGCCGCAGTAAACCAGACGGGCTCGTCGGGCGGCGCCGCGAAGACGCCGCCGCTCACCGTGCCGACCACGGCGCCGCCGTCGATCTCCACGACCAGCCTGCCGTAACGGTCGCGCACCCGTTCGGCCAATTTGACGGCCGTTCGCGCATCAGTCCGGGCCAGCACCAGGGCGAATTCCTCGCCGCCGAAGCGCGACGCATGGTCGACCTGGCGCAGTTCTTCCCGGCAGATCAGGGCGAAGGCCCGGATCAGCACATCGCCCGCCGCGTGCCCGAACGTGTCGTTCACCTGCTTGAAGCGGTCGAGATCGAACAGGATCAGCGCGTCGCCGGCCGGCAGCTTACCATCGGCGAACACGGCCTCGATGCCGCGGCGATTGAGAAGGGCGGTCATCGGGTCGAGCGCCGCCAGATCACGCTGGCTCTTTTCCGCGCGCTCGAGCGTCACCGACAGGACCAGCATCGCCAGAATGATCGCCAGCACCACCAGTCCGCCGATCAGCACGATCACGACGATATCGTCGGCCTTTCTGGCGCCGATCGGAAACGCGGCGGCGGCGCCGAACGGCGCCCGGGCCAGAACCGTCGCCGCCGCAACGGCCAGCATCGCCGCTAGCGGCAGTTTCGACGGTAATCCCTCGCCACGCCCGCGCCAGGTCTCCCAGGCGGCCAGCGCCAGCCCAGCCGCCATGATCGCCGACATGAGTCCTACCCGCAGCGGCGGATGGCTTTGTACGTCCGGCAGCGCGAACAGCCAGGGCAGGCCGAAAACGGCCACGGCCAGCGCTCCCCATCGCGGCTTGCGCCCCTCGAAGGCGCGCGTCCCCTGCCAAATCAGGCCAAAGCCGATGAAGAACACGGCCGTTCCGGCCGCAAAGCCCAGCGGGCGCGGCGAGACGGGACTGAAGATGGTCAGGGCATTGCCGATACCGATGGCCAGATAGGCCAAGGCCCAGTACCTCAGCCAGGGGCTGTTGGCATGGCGATGCCAGAAAAAGGCGAACACGCCGCTGAGAAGCAGCACGACTGAGGAGCTCGCCGTGAGTGCGGTGAAGACATCAAAATGCATGTTAAAATCAATCAATCCGCGTCGTCGCAACGCTGGCACAAGCTCCTTACGCAAGCCTTAATCGGCATACCGACACATGCGGGCCATGCCATGGCCGCGGCGGCGCGAAGGGCGGGCAAGCCTGGAGCTCCGGCGCAGCATCGCCTTTTGCGATCGGCCCGGCCGCGGCCGAAACCACGGCGCTGCGCGGCTTTCCGAAGACGCGAAAACGGCCGGGCCTTGCGGACGCATCGCTTTGATCGCGCCAAGCGGGCATGACGATGCTATATACGCCGCGCCTGCCGAACCGTTGCCGCCGCGCGGTTCCCGTTTTTTGAAAGCATGTCCGATGGCCAAGAAGCCCACCACGCGCACCGAGACGGTGTTTTACGATGTCGTTTACGAAGACGGTAGCCAACGGTCGAACCGGCGCGTGGCGGCGGCGCTGCTGGAAGGGCTCGACGGCGGCGAAGATGCCGTCAAGGCGGATATCGCCCGGCAGGATCGGGAGATCTCGGAAAAGTCGGGCATGCCGCCGCTGGCCATCAAGGCGTTGAAGCGCTCCGGCAAAAAGTAGCCATCCGGCGATGGGCCGAGTTCGCCGGCGATTCAGAGGCGCGCGCCGTCCTTGCCGAACAGGTGCACGTCCTTGTGGTCGAAGCCGAGACCGATAGCGTCGCCCGGCATGACATCGCTTTGTCCCTGCAGCACCGCCATGATGTCGGAACCGTCCTTGAGCCGAACGCGCACGATGGTCTCATGGCCGAGCCGTTCGACCAGTTCGACCTTGCCCCTGATGCCGGCCTTCGAGGCGACAAAGGCCTGCGGGCGCAGGCCCAGCGTCAGCTTGTCTGCCCGGGCGATGCCGGCGATCGGGCGCGCGAGTTCGGTGCTGTCGAGCGCGCTGCCGGCGACGATGACGCTGTCGTTCGCCGCCGCCGCCACCTCGACCGGAAGGAAGTTCATCTTGGGCGAGCCGATGAACCCGGCGACGAACAGATTGGCCGGCCGGTTGTAGAGTTCGAGCGGCGAGCCGACCTGTTGCACGATGCCGCCATCGAGCACGACGATCTTGTCGGCGAGCGTCATCGCCTCGATCTGGTCGTGGGTGACGTAGATCATCGTCGCATCGAGATCCTGGTGCAGCCGCGAGAGCTCCATGCGCATGTCGACGCGCAGGGCGGCGTCGAGATTGCTGAGCGGTTCGTCGAACAGGAAGACATCCGGGTCGCGGACGATGGCGCGCCCGATGGCGACGCGCTGGCGCTGGCCGCCGGAAAGCTGGGCCGGCTTGCGCTCGAGCAGTTCTTCCATTTGCAGGACGCGGGCGACCTCGCGGATCTTCTTGTCGCGGACTTCTTTGTCGGTCTTGGCGAGTTTCAGCGCGAAGCCGACATTGTCGTAAACGCTCATGTGCGGATAGAGCGCATAGGACTGGAAGACCATGGCGACGCCGCGGTCGCGCGCCTCGACATCGTTGACCAGCGTGTCGCCGATGAAGATGTCGCCCGCCGTGATGTCCTCGAGCCCGGCGATCATGCGCAGGAGCGTCGACTTTCCGCAGCCCGAGGGGCCGACGAAAACGACGAACTCGCCGTGCGAAATCGCGAGGTCGACGCCCTTGATGACCTCGACATTACCGTAGCTCTTGCGGATGTCCCTGAGTTCGAGTCCCGCCATGTTGGTTCTCCGCGAGCTGCCGCTGACGGCGGCCCGATTGTTGCGGCGGCCCGCGAGCCGCGCGGGGTTAGCCTTTGACCGCGCCCTGCATCAGGGCGGCGACGAACTGCCTTTGGAAGATGAGGAACAGGATGATGGTCGGCGCGAGGATCAGTAGCGAGCCGGCACACAGCAGCGGCACGTCCGTGCCCCATTGTCCCTGGAAGGCGCCGAGCGCGCCGGCCATGGTTCTTTGCAGGGGATCGCGCACCAGCACGACCGGCAACAGGAACTGGTTCCAGGTCCACAGGAACAACAGGATCATCAGCGACATGATCGCCGGTCGCGCCAGCGGCACCTGCACTTTCCAGAACTCGTCCCAGCGCGTCGCCCCGTCGAGCTGCGCCGCCTCGGTCAGATCGTTCGGCACATTGAGAAAATGCGCCCGCATCCAGTAGACCGAAAACGGCATGTAGAGCCCGATCAGCGGCAGGATGATTGCAAAGCGCGTGTTGAGCAGGCCGAGCGCCCTGACTTCGTAGTAGAGCGGCGTGATAACCGCCTCGAAGGGCAGGGTCAGTCCGGCGACAAAGACGAGGTAGAGCCATTTGTAGCGGTTGCTCGTCAGCTTGGCGAGGCCGTAGCCCGCCATCGTTGCGATCAGTACCGACACCGGCACGACGCCGAGAACGATCAGTGCGCTCGATTTCAGAAGCTCGCCCATATTGGCGACTTCGAACGCCTTGACGAAATTGATCCATTGCGGATCGGAAGGCCATTCGAGGCCGTTGGGATAGGTTCCGGAGGGCGCCAGAGCCGCCGAGAACATCGAGAGGAACGGCAGAAGCGTCACGGCCATAAGCAAGACGATGAGCGCGCGCGCCAAAAGGGATCGTGCCGCCGCGTTCATTGCTTTCTTTCCCGCGTGAACCACTGCACCGGCGCAATGGACACGAGCACCAGGATCATCAGGACGATAGCGAGCGCCGAGGCGAGGCCGACCTGGCGGTGGGCGAAAGCGAGGCGGTAGATCTCAAGGCCGGGCACGGTCGTATTGATGCCGGGGCCGCCGCCCGTAGCGATATAGACGATATCGAAGGCGGCGAGCGCCTGGATGATGGTGACGGTGACGCAGACGCCGATCTCCTGCCTCAGGCCCGGCAGCGTCACATAGCGGAACTCATCCCAGGCGCCGGCGCCGTCGAGCCGCGCCGCCTCGTAAAGGCTCGGATCGATCTTGGTGATGCCGGTGACCAAAAGCATGATGCACAGGCCGAGCAGCACCCAGGCGCCGATCATGCCCATGGCCGGCAGCGCGAAGGTGAAATCGCCGAGCCAGCCGCGCGCCCAGCTCTCGAGCCCGACGGCCCTGAGGAACTGGTTGACCAGGCCCGAATTGGCATACATCCAGCTCCAGGCGATGCCGGCGGCGACCAGCGGAATGACCTGCGGGAGAAACAGGATCGTCCGCGTCGCCGTGCCGAATGGTCCGCCCATATGCGAGCGGATGGCCGAGGCGACCGCGAGACCGAGGCCGACGGGAATGACGGTGAAGTAGAAGACGAGCAGGAAGGAATTGCCGATGATCTGCAACAGATCGGGATCGGTCATGACCACGACGTAATTGGCCAGCCCGTTGAAGCGGGCCTTGCCGATGCCGTCCCACCTGAGCAAGGAATAATAGACCGACATCAACAAAGGCACGAGCACGAAGCCCGCATAGACAACGGCGGCCGGCGTGATGAAGACCCAGGCCACCAGACGGGACTTGCGGCTTCCCTTTTTCCTGGGAAGCCGCTTGCCCTGATCGTTCCGGTTCGAGCCGGAAGCCGTCTTTACCTGCATGACTCGAACCGGATGTTCGGCATCCGCGCCTTAGCGCGAAAGCTCGGTTTCGTATTCCTTCTGGACCGCATCAAGAAGACCTTCGGGCGTCTGCTGGCCACCGGCCATCTTCTGCAGTTCCGGGGTCCAGCCGGCGGCAAAGATAGCGCCGGTAGCGTTGGCGATGAAGTCCATGGCGCCATTGTCCTGGGCCAGGGTCTGGCCGGCGGCGAGCGAGGCCTCGGTCACCGAGCCGGGCTCGACCGGCGGGATCGGCAGATCGGCCGGGCCGCCCGGGTTGGAACCGCCGACGGCGACGTTGATCTTGCGGGCCTCTTCATTGGTCGCAACCCAATTGAGGAAGAAAGCGGCGCAGTCCGTATTTTTTGGCATTGGCGCCGATCCCGAAGGTCAGCGGTGCCGACATCGACGCATGACGTCCGCCTTCCTCGAGCGGCGGCATGACGAAGAAGCCGAACTTGCCGGCGGCATTGGAGTCGAAATTGCCCGATTCCCAGTCGCCGTTGAACATGAACAGGCCTTCGCCACCCATGTAGCGGCTCATCATCTGGAAGTATTCGATGGCATTGGCGTCGGACGGGAAATAGCCGGCCTCGATCCAGTCTCCGAGATGCTCGGCGGCCTTGAGGTTGTCCGCCGTGTCGATCGTCGCCCCGTCCTTTTGGAAGATCCAGTCGTTGATCGGTTCCGGCGGACCATAGGAGCCCATGAGGTTCTGCAGCGGGAAGGCAAACCCGGCGGTGCCCTTGTTCCACTGCATGATCGGCAGGATGCCGGCGTCCTTGGCCTTGGCCATGGCCGCGTCGAGTTCGGCAAGCGTTTGCGGAGCGCTGTCCATGCCGATCTGGGCGGCCAGCTCCTTGTTGTAGAAGACGCCGGTCATCGAATAGTTGAGGCCCATGGCATAGAGGGAGCCGGCGCCGCGCGGACGGCCGCCGTCCTCGACGCGCAACTGCACGAGCTGACCGGCCGGGAAGGCGCTCCAGCCGAAGGCCTCGAAATAGGGATCGAGATTGAGCAGGAGGTCATTGGCGACCAGGTCGCTCATGGTCGGCAGGCGGATGAGGTCCGGCGCGTCGCCTTCGCTGAGGATGCGCGGGCTGTTTTCCAGCAGATTGGCGAACTGGTCTTCCTTGATGTCGAAGGTGACGTTCGGGAACTGCTTGGTGAATTCCTCCGCGAGTCGTGTCGGCAACGGGAAGCCAGTCTCGAAATAGGAATTGAGAACCACCGTATCCGTGCCGCAACTGGGCGCGGCCAGGGCGCTTCCGCTCATCAGCGCCAGAGCGGAAACAGTCATGACTCCAAGACGTTCAATGCGAGAAACTTTTCTCACGACAACCTCCTCCTTTGTTTGGAAACGAGTGTTTCCTTTTTGCTAAATGGATTAAGCACTGAGATGGCCTTTTCTGTCAATGTCAGATTTGCCATCGTCATGTGCTCAATGAACAAGCGTGCGCAAGGCGTCGATGATCCTGGTCGCGCGCGTGTCGTCAGGTCCCATCATCCAGTTGGTAACAAAGCCGAATCCGATCCGGTGCTCAGGATCGGCGAACTGGACCTGGCCGCCGGCGCCGTCATGCCCGAAGGATCGCGCCGTCAGATAGCGCCGGGCCGGTGAATCGAGCTGGAGGCCAAGGCCCCAGCTGCAATAGGGTTCGGGAACCGGGAAAACCTGCGGCCCGAAGCTTTTTGCCGTGGTCGCTCGCCGGATCGCCTGACCGTCGAGGAGCCGGACGCCATTGGTTTCCGTCACGGTCGCCGACCAGATGGTGGCGAGGGCGCGGGCGCTGGCAATGCCGCCGGCGCCCGGAATCTCCGCTGCCTGCAGGCGCGGGTCGTTGAAGCCGCCGTCGGGCGTGACGAGATCGGCGGGCAGGGCGTGTCCGAGGGTCATGGATCGCAGGAGCCAGTTCGGCTCGGGTTTTGCCGCCTCGTCCCGCCAGAATTGCGACAGCGCCGGGTCGGCCACGACATGGGCGGGCGGCACGCGCAGCGCTTCGGGCCGTCCAACGGTCATGTCGACCGCAAGCGGCGCGGCGATGCGCTCGGCGAGGTTGGCGCCCACCGACTTGCCAGTGACGCGGCGAATGACTTCGCCGTTGAGCCAGCCATGGGTGATGGCGTGATAGGCGTGGCCGGTCCCGGGCACCCATAGCGGTTCCTGTTCGGCGAGAACGGCGACCATGCGGTCCCAGTCGAGCACGTCCTCAAGTCCGAGATCGCGGCGCGGCGCCGACAGGCCGGCGCGGTGGGAAAGGGCATCGGCAATGGTCGCGCCCGCCTTGCCGTTGGCGGCGAAGTCCGGCCAGTAGCGGGCGACCGGAGCATCGTAGTCGAGCCTGCCTTCGGCCACGAGTTGCGCGGCCACGATGGCCACCAACCCCTTGGTGCAGGAAAAGACCAGCGTCGGCGTATCGGCTTGCCACGCCCGTCCGTCGCGCGCGTCGGCGACGCCACCCCACAGATCGACGACGGTTTCGCCCTCCACGCGCACCGACAGGCCTGCGCCCATGTCCGGCAGCCCGTCGAAACTGGCGCCGAACGCATCCGCCACCGGCTCGAAACCGGAAGCGACCGTGCCGAAAACCCTGGTACCCATATTCGTCGTCCTGACTTGAACCGGAAGCAGAGGCAAAACCGGCTGCGATCGAGGCACGCAGCAAAGCGCCATCTCGCCGCAATCTCAATGCTTAATGGATTTAGCAGTTGCGTCATTCGCTTTGGCTTGTCAAGTGCCGCGATGGCGTCTATCCCTTTGCGAACAGGTTTGTCGAACGCTTTTGGATTTCCGGGAGGCTCGGGTCATTTGGGTGTGAAGCGCGTGACGCTGGCCGATGTCGCCAGGCTTGCGGGCTTGTCGACCGCCGCGGCTTCGATGATCCTCACCGGCCGCACCGACACACGCCTGTCGGCGGAGGCGCATGCCAAGGTTCATGCCGCGGCAGCCGAGCTCGGCTACCGGCCGAATCTGGCGGCGCGCGCCCTGAGGACCGACAAGACGCGAACGATTGCCGTCATCTCGGATCATGTGGCCACGACCCGCTATGCCAGCGGCCTCATCCGCGGGGCGCTCATGGCTGCCGAAAAGGCCAAGCACGTCGTGCTGCTGCTCGAAACCGCCGGCAATCCCGCCCGCGAGGAACAGGCCATCCAGGCGGTTCTCGACCGCCAGGTCGACGGCATCATCTTCGCGGCCATGCGTTCGCGCGAGGTGTTCGTGCCGGATATCCCCATTCCGGTGCCGGTCGTCATGCTCAACGGCACCAGCGCCCGCTTTCCCGTGGCGGTGCTTCAGGACGAGTATGAAGGCGGCCGCACTGCCGTGCGCCTGCTTGCGGCCTCGGGGGTGACCGACGGCATCGTGCTTCTCGGCTACAATGCCGAGACCGAGCACGGGTTGTTCCGCTCGGCGACGGTGGCGCGCCGTCTCGCCGGCGTCGGCGACGAAATGGTGCGCCAGGGCCTTCGCTTCGCGCATGAACTCAGTTGCTGGAACTGGGAGCCCGACAACGGCTACGAACTCATGTCGCGGCTGCTCAGGACCGAGCGGCCAGAGGGACTGGTCTGCCTCAACGACCGGCTGGCCTTCGGCGCCTACCAGGCCCTGGCCGAGGCCGGTCTGCGCGTCGCCGAGGATGTCGGGATCGTCTCCTTCGACGATGACGAACTGGCCGGATACCTGCGACCCGGCCTGACGACCATCCGGTTGCCGCATGACGAGATG
>JAHJQZ010000016.1 GCA_018818925.1 Alphaproteobacteria bacterium | reverse complement strand
ATGGCGGGCCTGCTGCTCTATTACGGCCGCTACAATTTCCACTATCTCGCCGTCACCGCCCATTGCGACGGCAAGCGCGAGCTCCTGCCGATGAGTTCGGAAGCGAGCTTCCCCGACGGCCGGCTGAGTTTCCCCGGCGCGCCGATCCCGATCCCCGACACGGGGCGAGTACGGCTCAGGATGGAGGTGAAGAACTCGGTTCTGACCTGGTCCTATGCCCTCGAAGGGGAAGCGGCGTTCACCCCCATCGCACCCAAACTCGACGCTTCGCTGATCTCGGACGAATGCGGCGGCCACGCCGAGCACGGATCGTTCACCGGCGCCTTCGTGGCGCTCGCCTGCCACGATCTCAATGGCACGGCCGCCCCGGCGGACTTTTTCTACATGACCTACGCACCCGAAAAAGGTGCGATGGACGCCTGATCGGCGAAACCGGAAGCAGAGCTTGCTCAATTGACGCCCCGGAGGAGAACGGCATGTCTCTTCCGGGCCTTGTCATTTCCGGGTTGACGCGAGAGTGTGCCGGCCAATCGAGAATGAGAGGGAGCCAAGATGAAGCTCGAATCGATCGCCCTGCACCACGGCTATGAATCGGAACCGACCACCAAGGCGGCGGCGGTACCGATCTACCAGACCACCTCCTACACCTTCGACGACACCCAGCACGGCGCCGATCTTTTCGATCTGAAGGTCGCCGGCAACATCTATACCCGCATCATGAACCCGACGACGGCCGTGCTCGAGGCGCGCGTCGCCGAAATGGAAGGCGGCATCGGCGGCCTCGGCCTTGCGTCCGGCATGGCGGCGATCACCTATTCGATCCAGACCATCGCCGGGGTCGGCGACAACATCGTCTCGGTTTCCCAGCTCTATGGCGGCACATACAACCTGTTCGTCCACACCTTCCCGCGCATGGGCATCGCGACGCGGCTCGTCGCCCATGACGACTACGAGGGCTTCGAAAAGGCCATTGACGACAAGACCAGGGCGGTCTTTCTCGAATCGATCGGCAATCCGGCCGGCAATGTCGTCGACATCGAAAGGATCGCGGCGATCGCCCACAGGCACGGCGTGCCGGTCATCGTCGACAACACGGTGGCGACGCCCTATCTGTGCCGGCCCTTCGATTTCGGCGCCGACATCGTCGTGCATTCGCTGACCAAATATATCGGCGGCCACGGCACCTCGATCGGCGGCATGATCGTCGATTCGGGTAAATTCGACTGGGTGGCGCACAAGGATCGCTTCCCTGTCCTCAATACCCCGGACCCCTCCTATCACGGCGTTACCTATACGACCGATTTCGGCCCGGCCGCCTATATCGGCCGCGCCCGCGTCGTGCCATTGAGGAACACCGGCGCCGCGCTCAGCCCGTTCAACGCCTTCCTCATCCTGCAGGGCCTCGAAACCCTGGGATTGCGCATCGCGCGTCATGCGGAAAACGCCCTCAAGGTCGCCGCATACCTCAAGGCCCATCCCAAGGTGAACTGGGTCAACTATGCCGGACTTGCCGACAGCCCCTACAACCCGGTCGCCCGGCGCATCACCAAAGGGTCCGGCTCGGGCATCCTCTCGTTCGGCATCGCGGGCGGCAAGGAGGCGGGCGCCCGCTTCATCGACGCGCTTCAGATGATCCTGAGGCTCGTCAATATCGGCGACGCCAAATCGCTCGCCTGCCACCCGGCGACGACGACCCACCGCCAGCTCTCGGCCGACGAACTCAAGCGGGCAGGCGTCTCCGAGGATCTCGTCCGCATCTCGGTCGGCATCGAGCATGTCGAGGACATCATCGCTGATATCGAGCAGGCGCTCTTGAAGGCCTGAGCGAGGTAAAAACGCTCACCGGCCTGGCAAATTTCGCCCTCGCCCGATTGGCGGGGGCGTTTTCTTGTCATAAGGTCCGCGCTTGTCCGCCCGCGAACCGCCCCAGTCCATGGACCAAGCTTCCCTTAAGGCCGCTTCGAGTGCCGCCCCTAGCGGGCTGTCGCCGATGATGGCGCAGTATTTCGAGATCAAGGCGGTCAACCCCGGCTATCTGCTGTTCTACCGCATGGGCGATTTCTACGAGCTGTTCTTTTCGGATGCCGAGATCGCCTCGGCGGCGCTCGGCATCGTCCTGACCCGGCGTGGCAAGCACCAGGGCGAGGACATCCCGATGTGCGGCGTGCCGGTCCATGCCGCCCAGGACTACCTCAAAAAGCTCATCGCCAGCGGCCACCGCGTCGCCATCTGCGAACAGATCGAGGACCCGGCCGAGGCGAGGAAACGCGGCGGCAAGTCCGTGGTCGAGCGCGACGTGGTGCGGCTCGTCACCGCCGGCACCATCACCGAGGACGATCTTTTACCCGAAGCGGCCAACAATTTCCTGTCGGCGTTGAGCCTCATTCGCCACGGCCGGACCGACCTCGCCCTCGCCTCGGCCGACGTGTCGACCGGGGAGACCTTTCTGACCGAGATCGGCCCCGAGGCGCTCGGCGACGAGCTGGCGCGCATCGATCCGGCCGAACTCATCGTAACCGAAAGCGTCAGGGACTGGCTGGAAGGCGAAAGACTGCTCGGCCCCGACATGATGGGCCGGCTGACCATTGTGTCCGCCGACCTGTTCGATTCCGAGAAGGGATCGGCGCGCATTGCCGAGGCCTTTGTGGGCACCGATCCGACCGCCTTCGACCGTGCCTCCCGCTCGGCGCTCGCCGCGCTTGTCGCCTATGTCGCCGACACCCAGAAGGGGGCGCCGCTGGCCCTGAGGCCGCCCGAGCGGCGCGGTGCCGAAGCCGTCATGGCCATCGATGCGGCGACGCGCGCCTCGCTCGAGCTGATCGTCACCAATCGCGGCGCGGCGTCCGGGGCGCTGCGCGCCGCCATGGACAGGACCGTGACGGCCGCCGGCGCCCGACTTCTGACCAGAAGACTCAACGCACCGCTGACCGATCCGGCCCTGATCAACGCAAGGCTCGACATGGTCGAATACATGCTCGAGCGCGCCGACACCGCCGGCAGCCTCAGACGGCAATTGCGCGCCGTGCCCGACATCACCCGCGCCCTGACGCGCCTGACCCTTGGGCGCGGCGGCCCGCGCGACCTCGCCGCCATTGGCGCCGCCATAACCGGCGCGCGCGGCCTGTCCGCTGTTCTCGCCCAGGCAGCCGGCCTTCCGCGTGGCTGGCAGGATTGCGCCGAAGCGCTTGGTCGTGTCGATGCGAGCCTTGCCGAAAGGCTCGCGGCGGCACTCGGCGAAGATCTGCCGCTGCTTGCCCGCGACGGCGGCTTCGTGCGCGCGTTCTATGCCGAAGAACTCGACAGCGAACGCAGCCTCGCCCGCCAGAGCCGGTCCGTCGTCGCCGAACTGCAGGCAAGGCTCGCCGCCGAAACCGATATCCGCACGCTGAGGATCAAGCACAACAACGTCATCGGCTATTTCGTCGAGGTGCCGGCGGCCCACGGCAAAAAGCTGATGGAGGCCCCGTTCGCACCGCATTTCATTCACCGCCAGACCATGGCGAGCGCCATGCGCTTCACCACGGCCGAACTCGCCGAACTCGAAGGGCGCATAGCCAAGGCGCAGGACCGGGCCCGCGAGATCGAGCTCGAAATCTTTGATGCCCTGGTCGCCCTGGTCGTCGCTTCGGCGCCCGACCTGCGCGTCGTGGCCGATGCCCTGAGCGAACTCGATCTCGGCCTATCCCTGATGCGGCTCGCCGCCGATCACGGCTATTGCCGGCCGCGCGTCGACGCCGGCACGAGCTTTACCGTCGTGGCGGGACGCCATCCGGTCGTCGAGCAGGCGCTCGCCGCAAGGGGCGAGACCTTCGTTCACAATGATTGCGACCTTTCCGGCGAGGACGGCGGTGTGCTGTCGCTGATCACCGGCCCCAACATGGGCGGCAAATCGACCTATCTGAGGCAGAATGCCCTGATTGCCATCATGGCGCAGATGGGTTCCTACGTGCCGGCGGCGAGCGCGCATATCGGGGTTGTCGACCGCGTCTTTTCCCGCGTCGGCGCCTCGGACGACATCGCCAGGGGTCATTCCACCTTCATGGTCGAAATGGTCGAAACCGCCGCCATCCTCAATCGCGCCACGGCGCGATCGCTGGTCGTGCTCGACGAGATCGGCCGCGGCACGGCGACCTTCGACGGGCTCTCGATCGCCTGGGCCACGCTCGAGGCGCTGCATGAGATCAATCACTGCCGGACGCTGTTCGCCACCCATTTTCACGAGCTGACCCGGCTGGCGTCCGTCCTGCCGCGCGTTCGCAACCACACCATGAAGGTCAGGGAATGGAAGGGCGACGTCGTGTTTCTGCACGAGGTCATGGCCGGTGCCGCCGACCGCTCCTACGGGTTGCAGGTGGCGCGGCTCGCCGGCCTGCCCGAACCGGTGCTCGTGCGGGCGCGCGAGGTGCTCGACCGTCTTGAACAGCGCTCGGACGGGCGACCGGAAGCCGCGCTCGACGACCTGCCACTGTTTGCTAATATGCCGACCCGCCAGCCTGCCTCCGCGTCCGATGGGCAGGATTTGGTCAACCAGCTCATCGATGGCATCAATCCCGACGACCTGACCCCGCGCACCGCGATCGAATTCGTCTACGAACTCAAGAAAGCCCGAAATGCCGAACGTCGCCGTTAAGGCACCGCAAGCCGAAGCCGGATTCATCTGCAAGACTGGCGGCGACATCATCGCCGCGGTGCTCGCCGCGCTCGGCGACGGCTCGCCAAATTCCACGCGGGCCAGATCGCTGCTGCTCGACGAGGCCAAGGCGGCGCTGGCCCTGGCGCGCCGGACAGCCGAAACCGAGCTGATCCGCACCCGGCGGGGCATCAGATGCGCCCGCCAGCTGTGCATGGCCCAGGACGAGATCATCGGCGCCATCCACGAATTCGCCACCCAATATGTCTATCCCGACGCCAACCCGTCCGAAGCCGAGGCGGTGGCGCTCGCCGCGGTCGGCGGCTATGGCCGTGCCACGCTGGCGCCGGGCTCGGACATCGATTTGCTGTTCATCCTGCCCTACAAGCAGACCCCCTGGGGCGAGCAGATCACCGAATATATCCTTTATATGCTCTGGGACCTCGGCCAGAAGGTCGGCCATGCCGTGCGCTCGGTCGACGACTGCATCCGCATGGCCAAGGCCGACATGACGGTGAGGACCGCGACGCTTGAATCGCGCTTTCTGACCGGTCAACGCCAGCTCTATGACAAGATGGTGTCGCGCTTCCACGCCGAGGTCGTGACAAGGACCGGGCCGGAATTCATCGCCGCCAAGCTGGCCGAGCGCGACGAACGCCACCGCCAGATGGGCAATTCGCGCTACGTCGTCGAGCCCAACATCAAGGACGGCAAGGGGGGCCTCAGGGATCTCAACACCCTGTTCTGGATCGGCAAGTATTTCTATCACATCGTCGAGGGCGCCGATTTCGTCGACAAGGGCGTGTTGTCGCGATCGGAACTGCGAATGTTCGAGCGCTCCGAGGATTTCCTCTGGGCCGTCAGGTGCAACCTTCACTACCTCACCCGCCGCGCCGACGAGAAGATCACCTTCGACCTGCAACCCGACCTGGCCGAGCGCATGGGCTATGCCGACCGGCCCGGCATGCTCGGGGTCGAGCGCTTCATGAAGCACTATTTCCTTGTCGCCAAGAATGTCGGGGACCTGACCCGCATCTTTTGCGCCTCGATCGAGGTGTCGCAGGGTTCCAAGCCCATTCTCGAACGCGTGCTCGAAGGCTGGACCGGCGGCAGGCGCAAGAAGATCCGCGGCGAGACCGATTTCTTCATCGACCGGGGACGGCTCAATGTCGTCTCGCCCGACGTCTTCGCCAACGATCCGGTCAACCTCATCAGGGTTTTCTGGGTGTCCTCGCGCGAGGACCTGATCTTTCATCCCGACGCGCTCAAGCACATCACCCGTTCGCTGCCGCTGATCAACCGGGAGCTGAGGACCGACGAGACCGCCAATCGCCATTTCCGCGACATCCTGACCACGCCCAAATCGGTCGAGCGGGTGCTGCGGCGCATGAACGAATCCGGCGTGCTCGGCAAGTTCGTCCCCGAATTCGGCCGCATCGTCGCCCTGATGCAGTTCAACATGTATCACCACTACACGGTCGACGAGCACCTGATCCGGGCCGTCGGCGTGATGGCCGACATCATGAATGGCGGGCTGACCAAGGAATTTCCGCTCACCCACGAATTGCTGCCGCAACTGTCCGGCGTCAATTTGCTGTTCATCGCACTGTTCCTGCACGACATCGCCAAGGGCCGCGACGAGGACCATTCGATCGCCGGCGCCCGCATCGCCAGGAAATTCTGTCCGCGCCTCGGCCTCACTGCCGCCGAAACCGAAACGGTTTCCTGGCTGGTGCGCTATCATCTGACCATGTCCGAGGTCGCCCAGGCGCGCGACATCCAGGACCCCGAAACGGCGCGGGGCTTCGCCGAGCTGGTGCAGAGCCCCAACCGGCTCGGCCTTCTGATGATCCTGACCGCCTGCGACATCCGCGCCGTCGGACCCGGCGTCTGGACGGGCTGGAAGGGCTCGCTCCTGCGGTCCCTCTATTACGCCACCGAACCGCTGATCTCGGGCGGCCATTCCCAGGTTTCGCAGGCCGATCGCATCGAGGATGCCAAGAAGGCTCTGGCTGTCCAGCTCGACGGCTGGAGCGAGGAAGAGATCGCCGTCTACCAGGCGCGCCACTACAGCCCCTACTGGCTGAGGGCCGAGCCGGTCCTGCAGGTCACCCATGCCAAGATGATCCGCGACGCCGACCGCGACGGCAAGCCCTTTGCCGGTTCGATCGAGGTCAAGAGCTTCGAATCGATTACCGAGGTGACCTTTTACACCCCGGACCACCCGCGGCTCTTGTCGATCATCGCCGGCGCCTGCACCATGTGCGAAGCCTCGATCATCGGCGCCCAGATCTTTTCCATGCGCGACGGCCAGGCGCTCGACACCTTCCGCCTAAGGCGCGCCTTCACCTCGGACGAGGACGAAAAGGTCCGCGCCCACCGCATCATCGACACGGTGCGCGACCTCTTGCAGGGCAAGCGGCGCATTCCCGCCGATCTCGGCCACGGTTCGCGCCTCAACAAGCGATTGAAGCCGTTCCATGTGCCCTCGGAGGTGCATGTCTCGAACGCGCTGTCATCGAAGTTCACCGTGATCGAGGTCTGCGGCCTCGACCGCTCCGGCCTTTTGCACCACCTGACCCGTGCTCTGTCCGATCTCAATCTGACCATCGGTTCGGCCCATATCTCGACTTTTGGCGAGAAGGTGGTCGACGTGTTCTACGTAACCGACCTGACCGGCTACAAGATCGAGGCCAAAGCACGCGAGAGGAAGGTGCATGACAGGCTGATGCAGGTTCTGGAAAACCGCGGCGACGCCGAATAGGACGTGTGAACCGATGGGCAGCGACATCCGGCTCCATTCTTGCGCCGCCGGGCCAGGCGGTTTCCCCCCGGTTCGCCGATCGTGAACCTTTACCGCAATTTCCTCAGCGTCGGCGGCATGACGCTTTTGAGCCGCTTGCTCGGCTTCGTGCGCGACATGCTGATGGCCAATGTGCTCGGCACGGGTTTTGCCGCCGACGCCTTCTTCGCCGCCTTCCGCTTCCCCAACCTGTTCCGGCGCCTGTTCGCCGAAGGCGCCTTCAACGCCGCCTTCATCCCGCTGTTTTCCGGAGCACTGGAGACGCGCGGGGAAAACGAGGCGCGCCTGTTCGCGGCGCGCATCATTTCCTGGCTCGCCGGCTTTCTCGTCGTCGTCACGGTGCTCGTCGAAATCTTCATGCCGCAGGTGCTGGTGCCTTTCGTGCCCGGCTTTCTCGACGACGAGAAGAAGTTCGAGCTGACGGTTACGCTGACGCGCATCTGTTTTCCCTATCTTGCCTGCATGTCGCTGATGGCCGCCTATGGCGGCATTCTCAACGGCCTCGGCAAGTTTTTCGAGGCGGCGCTGGCGCCGGTTCTGCTCAATGTCGTCCTGGTCGGTCTGATGGCGGTCCTGGTGATCCTTGCCCATGACGATGCCGAGCTCGGTGCCGTCTACGTCTCCTGGGGCACGCTGGTGGGTGGCATCGCCCAGCTCGCCCTGGTGTTCTGGGCGGTTCGGCGCACCGGCTATCTGCCGCGCTTCCAGATGCCGCGCTTCGACAGGGACGTCCGCCGCTTCTGGCTTCTCGCCCTGCCGGCCATCGCCTCGGGCGGCATCACCCAGATCAACATCTTCATCGGCACCATCATCGCTTCGGGAGCGTCCGGAGCCATTTCCTATCTTTACTACGCCGACCGGCTCTATCAACTGCCGCTCGGCATCATCGGCATCGCCATCGGCGTGGTGCTGCTGCCGGAGCTGAGCCGGCATCTCAAGGGCGGCCGCCATGGCGAGGCGCGGGAAGCGATGGACAATTCGCTGATGATTTCCATGCTGCTGGCCCTGCCGGCCGCCGCCGGCCTGATGGCGCTTGCCGAACCGATCATCAGGGTTCTGTTCGAGCGCGGCGCCTTTGCCGCCGCCGACACCAGCGCCACGGCGGCGGCGCTCGTCGCCTTTGCCGCCGGCCTGCCGGCCTTCATCCTCATCAAGGTCTTCCAGCCCGGCTTTTTCGCCCGCGAGGACACCGCGACCCCAACCTGGTTTTCCGCCCTATCGGTCGCGATCAATATCGGCCTGTCGCTGCTTTTGTTTCCGACGCTTCAGCATGTCGGCATCGCCATCGCCACGTCGGTCTCGGCCTGGAGCAATGCGGCGCTGCTGTTTGCGACGCTGTGGCGCAAATCGCTTTATCGGCCGCCGGCACGGCAATGGCGCAATCAGGGCCTGATGCTCGCCATTGCCATCGCGATGACGTTGATGCTCTGGGCGGCCGGCGACGCCCTTGCCCCGGTCTTTGCCTCGGGCGGCGCGGCTCTGCCGGCACTTCTGGCGCTTCTGGGCCTGATCCTTGGCGGCGGTGTGCTCTATTTCGCCGCCATCCATGTGACCGGGGTGCTAAAGCTCACCCGCCTCGCGACGTTTTTGAAGCGCGGCGGCAAGGCTTGACCCTTGCTCCCCGGGGATGCTTGCGCCATAAGCCCGTCTCAACCGCTCACGCTTAAAAGAGCCCTGCCAAATGAGTTTCGCCCCGCGCGTTTTTTCCGGCATCCAGCCATCCGGCGACCTGCACCTAGGCAATTATCTCGGCGCCATCCGCCGCTTCGTGCCGCTGCAGGAAACCCATGACTGCGTCTATTGCGTCGTCGACATGCATGCCATCACCGTCTGGCAGAACCCCGAGGACCTTGCCCGCTCGACGCTCGAACTGACCGCGGCCTATCTCGCCGCCGGGCTCGACCCCAAGCGCGCCATAATCTTCAACCAGTCACAAGTGGTCGAACACGCCGAACTGGCCTGGATCTTCAACTGCATCGCCCGCATGGGCTGGATGCAGCGCATGACGCAGTGGAAGGAAAAATCGGGCAAGAACGCCGAGGCGGCCTCGCTCGGCCTGTTCGCCTATCCCTCGCTGATGGCCGCCGACATTCTCCTTTACAAGGCGACCCACGTTCCGGTCGGGGAAGACCAGAAGCAGCATCTCGAGTTGACCCGCGACGTCGCGCAGAAGTTCAACAACGACTTTTCCGAATGGATCGCCAAAAAGGGCTATGGCGAGAATTTCTTCCCCATCACCGAGCCGATGATCTCGGGTCCGGCCATGCGGGTCATGTCCTTGAAGGACGGCACCAAGAAAATGTCGAAATCGGACCCGGCCGACACCTCGCGCATCCTTCTGACCGACGATGCCGACACCATCGCCAAGAAAATCCGGCGGGCGACGACCGATCCCGAGCCGCTGCCCTCCGAGCCCAAGGGGCTCGCAGGCCGGGCCGAGGCGGCAAATCTGGTCGAGATCTATGCCGCTCTGGCCGGCATTTCGGTCGAAGACACATTAAAGGCGTTCGGCGGCAAGGGCTTCGGCGTCTTCAAGCCGGCGCTGGCCGAGGTCGCGGTCGCCGAGATCGCGCCGCTCGCCGAAAGGATGCGCCGCTATCTCGACGCGCCCGACGAGATTCGTGCCATTCTCGCCGACGGAGCCGCCCGCGCCCGCGTTATCGCCCAAAAGACCATGCGCGAGGTTCGCGACATCGTCGGCTTCGTGGGCTAGAGCGGCGCGCGTTCACGTTGAATCGCCTAGCCGCACTATCTGTTTATGGTCGCATCGTTTGATGCGCAAGACCGGTGCCCACTTTTGCGCACGATGCTCCAGGTCGCATCGGGTCCGATGAAAGCGGCAGGCATGGCCTAAGACCTTGAGCGGTCGCGCCTTCGAACCGGGAACGTAGAGCCCGCCTTGCCTGAACATGCTCTGTTCGACCGGGCTTGCCCGGCCGGGCAAGTGGTGGCACCATCGCCCGCAGAGCCAACAGCTTTGGGGCATGCCGTTGGGCAGGGGAAGCGGCGATTTCAAGCGCAAATACCTCGTGGTCATCGACGACACCGAGGAATGCGACCGGGCGGTGACGTTTGCCGCCACGCGCATCAAGCATTCGAGCGGATCGATCTTGCTTCTCGCCGTTATCGAGCCGGGCGAATTCCAGCACTGGCTCGGCGTCGAGAACATCATGCGCGCCGAGGCCAAGGAGGAGGCCGAGCGCCTGCTCGACATCCGCCGCCGCCGCATCGCCGAGATCGGCGACATCAAGGTCGAAACGGTGGTGCGCGAGGGCCGGCCGGCCGAGGAGGTCGAAAAGCTCATCCACGAGGACCGCGACATCGCCATTCTCGTGCTCGCCGCCGGCACCGCCAAGGAGGGGCCGGGTCCGCTCGTGTCCGCCTTCACCTCGCGCGGCGCCAATTTCCTGCCGGTGCCCGTCTCCATCGTTCCCGGTTCGCTGAGCGACGAGGAAATCACGGCGCTGAGCTGAGGCAGGGCGATTTTCCGTCTCTTCGAGCCGGCGACGCGTTTTGGTGGCGGCGCGCGCGAACCGGAAAACCGCTTCGTACTTTTTCTGCACACGCTCCGCCATTCGACCATAGGTCTCATGGCCTTGACCGCTAAAATCGCTCCACCGGAGCGATTTTGCCCGAAGGGCCGCGCTCCTGCCATTCGACCATAGGTCTCATGGCCGCCTCGCCTAAAATCTGTCCACCGGACAGATTTTGCCAATCTTCGATTGGCCGGCTCGAAGTGCGGCAACTCCGCGCTTCACAAGCGGCGCCCGAGGCAGTAAGCTCGAACCCAACAAATTGGAATGGTTCTAAACACCATACGCAACCAGATCGAGGCGTATCCCATGTTCATCCAGACCGAAGCCACCCCGAATCCGGCCACTTTGAAGTTCCTGCCGGGGCGCGACGTACTGCCTGGCGACACCCGCGATTTCCGCGACGCCGAATCGGCTTCCGGCTCGCCGCTCGCCGCTGCGCTCTTCGAGATTCCCGGCGTTTCCGGCGTCTTTCTCGGTAGCGATTTCGTCGCCGTCACGGCTGACGACGTCGACTGGTCGCACATCAAGCCGATGGTGCTCGGCGCCATCATGGAGCATTTCATGTCCGGCCAGCCGGTCCTTGTGGAGGGCAACGAGGCCGAGGCCCATGACGAGTTCTTCGCGGATTCCGACAGCGAGACCGTCGAGGTGATCAAGGAGCTGCTGGCGACGCGCGTGCGTCCGGCGGTCGCCATGGACGGCGGCGACATCATCTTCCGCGGCTATCGCGAAGGCACGGTCTTTTTGCACATGCAGGGCGCCTGCTCCGGCTGCCCGTCCTCGACCGCGACGCTCAAGAACGGCATCGAAAACCTGCTCCGCCATTTCGTTCCCGGCGTCGAACACGTCCAGCAGGTTTAGGAGCGTTGCCAGCAAAAGTGCAAAGCGGTTTTGCGGTTCGGCAACGCGACCACAAAAACCGGCACGAAACGCAGGCTTGCTCTGAAAGGGCGCGTTCGACCCTTGAGGCCATGAGACCTTTGGTCGAATGGCCGTCGGGCGCTATCGCGCACCGTCCGGGTCGATGCTGATCTTTCATCTGGCTTGCCCTCGACCGGACCGATGGCTATGTGTCTGCCATGACAGTGCCTTTGCTCGCCATCGATACTTCCGGCGCCCGGCTCCAGCTCGGGCTGATGCGCCAATCGGACGTGCTGACGGCAATCGAGGCGCGCGAGCGCGGCCATGCCGAAATCCTGTTCGGCCGCATTGCCGGATTGCTGGCCGAGGCGGGCCAGACCTATGCCGACCTCAGGCGAATCGCCGTGGTCACCGGGCCGGGTTCCTTCTCGGGCCTGAGGATCGGGCTTTCCGCCGCGCGCGGCCTCGCCCTCGCCCTTTCGATTCCCGTGATCGGCGTGCCGCGTCTTCTGGGCCTGTCGCTGACCGCCGGCGGACCGGGACCGATCGGCGTTCTTGTCGATGCGCACCGCGGCGAAGCCTATTGCGAAACCTTCACCGCCCCCGGTCAGGGCGGCAGCGGCACGGCGCTGATGCCGCATGAGGCGGCGCGCGCGGCGATCTCCGGCTGCGCCATCCGGATCGAGTCCGAATTCGGCGATATCGCCGCAATCGCCCGCTTCGCCGCCACCGCCGATCCGGCAGCATTTCCGTCGCTGCCGGCCTATATTCGCGCCGCCGACGCCAAACCGCAGGAAAAGGGCCGGATCGCCAGGGTGGGGGCCGGCCCATGATGCGCTTCTGGATGGCGCCCAACGGGCTTCACGTCGAACTGGCCGAGGCTACGGACGCCAAGCCGCTGGCCCGCATCCATGCCGCGAGCTTTGCCCGTGGCTGGTCGCCGGCAGAGTTTTCCGACTATATCGCCGACCCGGGAACGGCCTCGGTCTTTGTCGCCTGCGATGCGACGCGAAGGATCGCCGGTTTCGCGCTGTTCCGGCGGGCCGGCGACGAAGCCGAACTGCTGAGCCTTGCCGTCGAGCGCAAATGGCGCGGCAAAGGGGTCGGGGGTGCGCTTATGTATGCGGCGTGCGAGGACTTGCGCGACCGCGCCGTTCGGCACATGTTTTTGGAAGTCGAAGACGGCAATAGCCCGGCGCTCAGTCTCTACAAGGGCCTCGGCTTCGTCGAGATCGGCCGGCGCGCGGCCTATTATCCCATGCCGGACGGCCAGGCGGCAACGGCCCTGGTTATGCGGGCCGATATCGGCTAGGTCATGTCACGCCTTTGCGGAATCAACGTGCATGACCTAGGTCCTTGATTGGTCGCCTGTTCGAACCGGAAAAGTGGTAGCCACTTTTCCTGAACAGGCTCTGGGGCCAGGCGCGGGAAGGAAGGACGGCATGGGCGATTTGGAATCCGGTCATCAGGAGATCGCCTCGCTCGAGGACCAGTGCGCCAGCCGCGGCATGCGCATGACCGACCAGCGCCGCATCATCGCCCAGATCATCGAACAGGCCTCCGATCATCCCGACGTCGAGGAACTGCACCGGCGCGCCGCCTCGCGCGATCCGCGCATTTCGCTGTCGACGGTCTACCGGACGCTCAACCTGTTCGAGGAAGCGGGCCTTGTTACCAAGCACGATTTCAAGGACGGCCGCGCCCGCTTCGAGATCATCCCGGACGCCCATCACGACCACTTGATCGACATCCGCTCCGGCCGGGTCATCGAATTCCGCAACGAGGAGATCGAGGCGATCCAGGAGCTCATCGCGCGCCGCCTCGGCTATCGTCTCGTCGACCACCGGCTCGAACTCTATGCCGTGCCGAGCGAGCTCGCCGACGAGAAGGCGTCGGGAAAGCCGCCAGAAAGGAACAGGCCCTCCGAATGATCGTTCGCGCGCTGTTCTTCGTATTCGTGCTGCTGCCCTATGTCGCGATCGGCCTGCCGATCCAGTTCCTGATCACGCGGCTCAACCTGCCCTTCTGGAATGCGCTGCCGCTCTTGTTCCACAGGCTCGCCTGCGTTTGCCTCGGCCTCAGGGTCACCACCATCGGCCGGCCTGAAAAGAACCGTCCGGCACTGCTCGTGTCCAATCACATCTCGTGGACCGACATCATCGTCATCGGTTCGGTGATCGACGTGACCTTCGTGGCCAAGTCCGACATCGCGCGCTGGCCGGTGGTCGGGTTCATGGCCACGATGCAAAAGACCATCTATGTCGATCGCACCCGCCGCCGTGATCCCGGCCGGACCTCGAGGGAAATGGCCAGCCGTCTTGCCTCCGGCGGCGACGTGCTGCTCTTCGCCGAGGGCCAGTCCGACATCGGTACCCATGTTCTGCCGTTCCGGTCGTCGCTGGTCGGTTCCGCCCAGACCGCCATGATCGAGTCGGGCGCCCGCAATGTCGTCATCCAGCCGATCGCCATTGCCTATACTCATTTGCAGGGCATGCCGGTGTCGCGCAACGAACGCGCCATGATCGCCTGGATCAAGTCGAAATCGGTCGGCGAGAACATCAAGGATCTGCTCACCGGCTCGGTCAAATCGGTCACGGTCGCCTTCGGGGAACCCAAGCCGCTGAGCGAAGCCGAAAACCGCAAGGCCATCACAAAGCGCTGCGAGGACGAGGTTCGCCACATGCTCGTCACCCTCAATCGCGGCGGCAAGCTGACCATTCCGACGGCGTGAACCTCAGGGTCTGCGACAAGCGGCTCCAGCAACACTAGGCTGCGGTGACAAATTAGGGATTCCCCTTGGCTGGCAAATCGGATTCAACACTGGCTTTTGGAGGCTGGTGTGGAAGGCGAGGTTTTGCGGGACGATCAGTGGGAGCGGCTGAGGGAGT
>JAHJQZ010000171.1 GCA_018818925.1 Alphaproteobacteria bacterium | reverse complement strand
GTCAACTCCAGGCGGAAATGGGTGAAGACGTGGACGATGTCGCCGGCGCGGTGCCAAGCGCCAGGCATGGGATAATCCGGCGCGGCGCGGGTGGCCGCCCACACCGAAACCGGCACGCCGGCCATGCGGGCCAACAGGCCCTTGTCCAGACGCCGGACGAGAAAGACGGAACCGTCGCTTCGCGTCATCACATAGGCATGGCCGCGCCGAATCGGTCGCTCGGCTTTTACCGGCCGCCGGGGATAGAGTGTCGGATCGGGCAAGGTCGCGGCGGCACAATCGGGGCGGAGCGGGCATAGCCCGCAGGCGGCGGCGCGCGGAGCGCAGAGGGTGGCGCCGAGATCCATCAGCGCTTGCGCGAAATCGCCGGCGCGCTCGGGAACCGTGGCAAAAAGCGCCGCCCTCAGCGCCGCCTTGGCGTCGCGCGGCGGGGTCTCGAGACGCATCAGGCGGGCCAGCACGCGTTCGACATTGCCGTCGATCACCGGCACGCGCGCGTCGTGGCAGATGGCGGCGATGGCGGCGGCGGTATAGGCTCCGATGCCGGGCAGGGCCTCGAGTTCGGCAACGGTCGTGGGGAAGATGCCGGCACGTTCGCCGGAAATGGCCTGCGCCGCCTTGTGGAGATTGCGGGCCCGGGCGTAATAGCCAAGACCCGCCCAGCGGGCGAGAACGTCGTCGAGCGGGGCGGCGGCAAGATCTGCGACGGTCGGCCAGCGCGAGGTGAAGTCGAGAAAATAGCCGCGCACCGCCGCGATCGTTGTCTGCTGCAGCATGATCTCGGAGAGCCAGACGCGGTAGGGGTCGGGCCTCCGGCCGGCGCGGCGATCGGAAGGCGGCACCCGCCAGGGCAGCGCGCGGGCGCCGCGGTCGTACCACAAGAGCAGCGCCTCGGCGGAGAACAGCGGCGCGCTCTTTTTCTCAGGGGCGGGATCGGGCATGGTCGAGAGCAAAGACATGCACCGGCCAACTGGCAAGGGGCGGGACGGGTTTGTCCCCATTGGCGATGGTCAAGAAAAACGATGACAAGCGGCGCAACCGGTTCGTCGGCCTCGAAGAGGCGGCGAACGGCGTGCTCGATCCGGTGTTCCGCAAACGCGGTTTCGCCAATCGCGACCTGTTCGCGCGCTGGGCCGAGATCGCACCGGCTCCGTTCAACGAGCAAACGCTGCCCGAACGCCTGTTCTGGCCGCGGCGCGAGACCGGCGCCGAGGGCGCGCTCCTTTGCCTGCGCTGCAAGCCGGGCGCGGCGCTCACCGTAACGCACGAGGCCGACCGCATCACCCAGGCGGTCAACCGCTATTTCGGCTATTATCTTGTCAGCGCCATCAAGCTCAGCACAGAACCGTTCACGCCCAGGACGAACGCGCCGGCGCCGCCGCCGCCCTGCCCGCCCGAAATCCGGGCCGAAGTGGCCGAAACGGTCGAGCCGGTCCAGGACGAGGTGCTGCGCGAGGCGCTCAGGCGGCTCGGCGAAAACCTCAAGTCGCGCGGCCATTAGCCGGTCCCGCGCCCGCCGCCGCGCGCCCCGTCAGTCACGGCTTTTTGCCTTGTTTCGACCACAGGCTTGTCTACATTGGCGCCCGATCACAAGACAACGGAGCGGCTCGTGCCAATCAAGCGCAGACATTTCATCGCCACCGCAGGCTCTCTCGGACTGCTGACGCTCGCGGCATGCAGTTCCGACCCCGTCGACATCGCCGAGAGTGCCGGGACAACCGATGCGACGCCCGCGCCGACGCCCGCGGCCGACACGCCGGCTGGCGCGGTGGAGCTGTATGACGGCGGCCAGGTCGAACCGCTCGGCAGCGAAGCCCTGCTCAACCCCGTCGGCCTCAAGGACCGGCCGATCGGCGGCAAGGGCGCCAAGGTCGTCGTCATCGAGTATTCCTCGCCCACCTGCCCGCATTGCGCCGATTTCGCCGCCGAGGTGTTCCCCGAATTCCGCAAGACATACATCGACACGGGCAAGGTGACCTTCGTGTTCCGCCCGTTCGCGCGCAACGTGCTCGACGCCGTGGTCTTCCTTCTGGCCGAAGCCGCCGGCAAGGACAAGTATTTCGAGGTGCTCGACGCCTATTTCCGCACGGCGAATGCCTGGGCGGTCGCCGAGAAGCCGCGCGACGAACTCGAGAAAATCGCTCTTCAGCTGGGCTTTTCGCAGGAAAGCTTCGAAGCCGCCTTGACGAATCAGGACCTGTTCGCTGGGCTTGAATCCTTGCGTCAACAGGCACTGGACGAGTTCGACGTTACCGGGACGCCGACCTTCTTTATCAATGGCAACAAGATCGTTGGAGCACCTACACTGGACAGGCTGGCGGCGGACATCGACCCGCTGCTCGGCTGACGGTGCCTTGCTGATGCGGCGCGCGCGCGATCCGGCCCGGATGCGCTTCCGAGCCGGGAACCCGGCCACGGCCCTGTCCGGTCCGGCGCGATGAAGTTTTCGCGCCTTAAAATCCACGGCTTCAAGAGTTTTTGCGATGCCACCGAGATTTCGCTCGACCCCGGCCTGACCGGGGTCGTCGGGCCGAACGGCTGCGGCAAGTCCAACCTCGTCGAGGCGCTCAGATGGGTCATGGGCGAAAGCTCGTACAAGGCCATGCGCGCCTCGGGCATGGACGACGTCATCTTCGCCGGCTCCGGCAACCGGCCGGGGCGCAACAGCGCCGAGGTGACGCTGGTGCTCGACAACGAGGACCGCACGGCCCCGGCCCCGCTCAACACCGCCGATCTGCTCGAGGTCACCCGCCGCATCGAACGCGAGTCCGGCTCGGTCTACCGCGTCAACGGCCGCGAGGTTAGGGCGCGCGACGTGCAATTGCTGTTCGCCGATTCCTCGACTGGCGCCCGTTCGCCGGCGCTGGTGCGCCAGGGCCAGATCGGCGAATTGATCGCGGCCAAGCCGGTGCAGCGCCGGGCCCTGCTCGAAGAGGCGGCGGGGATTTCCGGCCTTTATTCCCGGCGCCACGAGGCCGAGTTGCGGCTCAAGGCGGCCGAGCAGAATCTCGAACGGGTCGACGACATCGTCGGGCAGATCGAGCAGCAGCTCGACACGCTGAGGCGGCAGGCGCGGCTGGCGGTGCGCTATCGCAGTCTTTCGGGCGATATCCGCAAGGCCGAGGCGGCCCTGTTTCATCTGCGCTGGGTCCGGGCGCGGGTGGCCGAAAAGGAAACCGAGGCGAGCCAGGCGCAACAGGTCAAGGCGCTGGGCGAGGTCGCCCATCAGGAGCGCGTCGCCGCCACCGCGCTTGCGGACTTCGAAGCGCGGCTGCCGCCCCTGCGGCAGAGCGAGGCCGAGGCCGGCGCCGTGCTCCAGCGCTACCGCATCATGGCCGAACAGCTCGAGGACGAGATCAGGCGGTCGTCGGCGCGCCGGCACGAACTCGAAACCCGGCAAAAGCAGCTCGTTGCCGACCGCGCCCGCGAGGACGAACTGGTCGCCGAGGCCGAGACCGTTCTTGCCGCCGCCGCCGAGGAGATCGCCACGCTCAATCGCGAGGCCGAAAACGAGCGCGAGGACGCCGAGGCGGCGCGGATGGCCGCCGAAGCGCTGACGGCGCAACTGGCCGAGGCCGAACGGCGCCTGCGCGCCGCCGCCGCCGCCCTGGCCGATCTGAGGGCGCGGCGCGAGGCGGCGGAACGCCATGCCGCCGAGGCCGTGGCACGGGCCGAAAGGCTCGGGGCGCAGTTCGGCGAGATCGAGACCGAACTCGCGGCGGTCGGCGCGGCGCTGGCCGGCGATTCGGCCGTCATGGAAAAGCAGGCGGCGCTCGACAGGTCGCAGGCCTTGGCCGAGGCCGCCGAAGCTGAAACGCTTCGGGCGGAAAGCGAAAGTGTCGCCCGCCAGGCGGCGCTCGATGCGGCGCGGCCGCAATTGTCCGAATGGGAAACGGCGCTCGGCCGGCTTGAAAGCGAGGCGCAAACGCTCGCCAAGGTGCTCAATATCGGCGACGGGGCGCTGTGGCCGGCCATTGTCGACGCGCTCAGCGTTGCAAAGGGCTACGAGACGGCGCTCGGCGCCGCGCTCGGCGATGATCTCGACGCCTCATCGGATTCCGGCGCGCCGCTGCACTGGAGCGAGCCGGGCGATGGCGCCACCGACCCGGCCCTGCCCGACGGGGCCAGGCCCTTCACCGAGTTCGTCAAGGGCGCCGCCCTGCTCGACCGGCGGCTGAGGCAGATTGGCTTGGTCGCGCCCGCGGACGGGCCGAGGTTGATGACGGCGCTGAAGCCGGGCCAGCGGCTGGTTTCAAGGGACGGGGCGTTGTGGCGCTGGGACGGGTTCGTTGCCGCCGCCGACGCGCCGAGCGCCGCGGCGCAGCGGCTGGCCCAGCGCAACCGACTGAGCGAGCTCGACGCCGAAATCGCCGACGCCAAGGCGCGGCGCGACACCCTGCGCGGCAAGATCGACAACCTGACTGCGGCGCGCGCGATGGCCCATGCGGCCGAACAGAAGGCCCGTGCCGGCTGGCGCGACGCCCAGCACGCCATCCGCTCCGCCCAGGCCGGGCTCGACGCGGCGCAAAAGGCGCTGGGCGAGCTGGCGCGGCGGCAAAGCGCCCTCAGCGAAGCCAGGGAGCGGCTCGGCGCCAGCCTTGCCGAGGCGAAAACGCAGGCGGAAGCCGCCCGGTCGAGCGTCGGCGACACGACGGCGGAAAAGCAGGCCGCGACCGCGCTCGTCACCAGCGAAGCCGAAGCCCAGGCGCTGCGCGACAAGGCCGAACAGGCGCGGTTGCGTCTCGGCGGTTTCGAGGGGGCGGCCCGCATGCGCGCCGCGCGGCTCAAACAGCTCAATGACGACAGCGCCGGCTGGACGCGGCGGCGGTCGGGGGCGGATGCCCAGGCAAAGGTTCTCAATACCCGCGCCGAGGCGATCGCGGGCGAACTGAAGGCGCTCGACGAAGGCCCGGCCGATTTCGACCGGCGGCGGATCGCCCTCAACGAGCGCATCGAAACGGCGGCGACGACGCACAAGCAGGCCGGCGACGCGCTGGCCGAGGCCGAAACCGCCTGGCGCGACGCCGACCGCGCCGCCCGGGCCGCCCATGATGCGGTGGGCGCGGCGCGCGAGGAACTGGCGCGCAGCGAGGAACGCCAGAAGGGCCTGATCATCGCGCGCCGGCAGATCGAGCAATTGTGCCTCGAGACCCTGTCGCTTCCAGCCGACCGCACCGCCGAGGCGGCCGGGATCAGGCCCGAGGCGCCGCTGCCCAGGGAAGAGGACGTCGAGCGCAAGGTCGAGCGGCTGAAGCTCGAACGCGAAAGGCTGGGCGGGGTCAATCTCGGCGCCGAACGCGAAGCCGAGGAAACGCGGCAAAAGCTCGACGCGCTGGTCGCCGACCGCGAGGATGTCGTTGCCGCCATCGCCAAATTGCGGACCGGCATTTCCAGCCTCAATCGTGAAGGCCGCGCCCGGCTGAACGAGGCGTTCGACACGGTCAACGCCCATTTCCGCGACCTGTTCACCTCGCTGTTCGGCGGCGGCACCGCCGAGCTGACCTTCGTCGAGAGCGACGATCCGCTCGAGGCCGGCCTCGAGATCATCGCCCGCCCGCCGGGCAAGAAGCCGCAGACCATGACGCTTTTATCGGGCGGCGAGCAGGCGCTGACCGCCCTCAGTCTCATATTTGCGGTGTTCCTCACCAATCCGGCGCCGATCTGCGTGCTCGACGAGGTCGACGCGCCGCTCGACGACGCCAATGTCGAGCGCTTCTGCGACCTCTTGGACAACATGCGCACCCGCACCGAAACGCGCTTCATGGTCATCACCCACAACCCGATCACCATGAGCCGGGTCGACCGGCTGTTCGGGGTGACGATGGCCGAACGCGGGGTCAGCCAGGTGGTCTCGGTCGACCTTTCGACGGCCAAGGCCGTCGCTGAGGCATCTTGACCCATTGCCAAGCCGATGCATGGGCATGCATTGCCTGTGGGTAACGAGTAAATTCTTTTGTAATTCAACCGCTTAACTGGTCACGACCTGTCTTGACACGGTTTGGGCCGATCACTATGGTGCCCGCGACTTTCAGGGGGCACCTTCTGGGAGGCATGCTGTCGGGGTGGTGGCGCGACAAATGGCACGATCTCCGCGATCCAGGGGTTCCGGCGAGGAAGCCGAAGGCAAGGGCGTCACCGGCGATCTGGCGGCGCGCATTGCCAGGGCCCGGCAGGAGCGGGCGGCACAGGAGGCCGATACGTCCCGCCGGCACGGCGACATGACCGGGATGGGCCGTGCGTTGCGTTTCGCGGCCGAGTTCATGGCCGCGATCATCATCGGGGCGCTGATCGGTTACACGATCGACTTCGCGCTCGGAACGACCCCCTGGGCGATGATCGGCATGCTTATGGTCGGCTTCGCGGCCGGAGTGCTCAACGTGGTTCGGGCGGCGGCGGAAGCCAATGCTGCGGCAGCGGTCAAAGGTCCCGCCCCGAGGGCGGTGCCGGACGAGGAAGACGACGACTGACGGGCTTGTTTTTGGCCCGAGGTTGTGGGACGGGGAATGGCGGGTGATGCGCGCGCATCGCCGACTGTTGGAGAGCATTCGTGGCCGGCACTGATCCGATTCACCAATTCAATATCGTCGAACTGTTTCCCATCGGCACCATCGGTGGCAGCGAGGGCGAAGGCGGGATCGAACTCGCATTCACCAATGCCGGCCTGTTCATGGTGCTGTCGGTGCTTTTGATCTCGAGCTACCTGATCCTGTCGACGAGCGGGCGGGGCCTGGTTCCCAACCGCTGGCAGCTCGTTTCCGAGATGCTCTACGAATTCGTGGCCAACATGGTCAGAAGCTCGGCCGGATCGGAAGGCATGCGCTTTTTCCCGTTGGTGTTCTCGCTGTTCATGTTCGTCCTGATGGGCAACATGCTCGGCATGTTCCCGTATTTCTTCACCGTCACCGCCCATATCATCGTCACCGGCGCGCTGGCGGTGTTCGTGATCGGGCTGGTGATCGTTTACGGCGTCATCCGCAACGGCTTCGGCTTTTTGAAGCTGTTCGTGCCGTCGGGCGTGCCGGTCGCCATCCTGCCGCTCGTCGTGCTCATCGAGATCGTCTCGTTCGTCTCGCGCCCGGTGTCGCTGAGCGTTCGACTTTTCGCCAACATGCTGGCCGGCCACATCACCCTGAAGGTCTTCGCCGGCTTTGTCGTCATGATGAGTTCGGCCGGCCTGCTTGGCTGGCTCGGCGCCATCCTGCCGCTCGGCATGACCGTGGCGCTGACGGCGCTCGAATTCCTGGTCGCGGCGCTGCAGGCCTATGTGTTCGCCATCCTGACCTCGATGTATCTCAACGACGCCATCCATCCGGGACACTGACACCCCTTTCCAACCATCCGCCACCCAACCGGGCGGCACAAAACGCGACTGCGAAGCCTCAAAAGGAGCACTTGATATGGAAGTAGAAGCAGCAAAGATGATCGGCGCGGGTATCGCCTGTCTCGGTCTTGGCGGCGCCGCCATCGGCGTGGGCCAGATTTTCGGCAATTTCCTGTCGGGCGCGCTCAGGAACCCGTCGGCGGCCCAGAGCCAGTTCGGCAATCTGATCTTCGGCTTCGCCGTGACCGAAGCGCTCGGCATCTTCGCCTTCCTTGTTGCCCTGCTGCTCCTGTTCGTCGTCTGATCTTTCGGACGCAGTCGTTTGAGGTTCCGGCCGGGTTGATCCGTGCCGGAACCGGTTCGATTTGACGGGGAAGCACCATGGCCAATGAAGCCATTGCGGTAGATGTGGCACAAGCCGACGCGCCGGACGGCGCGGCAGCGAATGCGCACGGCGCCGTGACCGATCCGCTCGCGGCGGACGCGGCCGAACTGCATACCAGCACCGAAGCCCATGGCGGCGAGGAGCATGGCGGCGCCTTTCCGCCGTTCGACCCCGCGACCTTCGGATCGCAGCTCCTGTGGCTCGCCATCACCTTCGCGGCGCTCTACTTTCTGATGAGCCGGGTGGCGCTGCCGCGCATCGGCGAGATTCTCGAGGTCCGGCGCGACCGGATCGAGGGCGATCTGGCCGAGGCGGACCGGTTGCGCCAGAAAACGGACCAGGCCATGGCCGACTACGAGGCGGCGCTCAACCAGGCCCGGAACAAGGCACATGGCATTGCCGAGGCCACCCGCGGCGAAATCCGGCATGAGACCGAATCCTCGCGGGCCGCGGTCGAAGCCGATCTCGCCGAGCGGGTTGCCGCCGCCGAACAGAGCATCCAGGCCACCAAGACCGAAGCGCTCAAGAATGTCGACGAGATCGCGGCGCAGACGGCCCAGGCGGTCGTGGCCGCGATTGCGGGCAAGGTCTCCATCGCCGACGCGCGCGCCGCCGTCGCCGAAGTGGTGAAGGGATAGGCCGATGGAATTCGACAACAGTTTCTGGGCCACCGTCGGTCTCGTCATCTTCATCGGCATCGCCATTTATGCCGGCATGCCGCGCGCCATTGTCGGCATGCTCGACAGCCGCATCAGGAAGATCGAGGATGACCTCAACCAGGCCAAGCGGCTGCGCGAGGAAGCGCAGGCGCTGCTCGCCGACTACGGCAGGCGCCGCAAGGAGGCTGAAGCCGAGGCCGCGGACATCATCACCGCCGCCCAGGAAGAGGCCAAGCGCATGCGCGCCGAGGCCGAAGAGGAACTCAAGGACATGGTAATACGGCGCACCAAGGCGGTCGAGGACCGGATCGCCCATGCCGAAGCCACCGCCCTCAGCGAGGTGCGCTCGCGTTCCGCTGACGTCGCCATCGAGGCGGCGCGTTCCATTCTGACCCGGCAGATGGCCGAAAAGGGCGACGAACTGCTCGACGCCTCGATCAAGAACATCGCCAGGGACCTGAATTAAGGGCTATTCAGGTATTGATGAAACCGGGTGTCTGGGCACCTGTCACCTTGTAACTTGACCGCATCCGCATCTGCTAGAGTTGGGGGTGCGGCAACGGGCGGAAGACCGATGTTCCCTTGGGCCGACAAGCCCGTGGGGGAGCCTGAGTCTCCGCCCGTTCATCCATTGAACCCGAACAGTCGCCGG
>JAHJQZ010000170.1 GCA_018818925.1 Alphaproteobacteria bacterium | reverse complement strand
GTCGGCATCGGTGGCGTGCTCGAACCCTTGCAGGCCGGCCCGACCATCATCGAGAACGACTGCTTCATCGGTGCCCGTTCCGAAGTGGTCGAGGGCGTCGTGGTCGGGGAAGGCTCGGTCGTCTCGATGGGCGTGTTCATCGGCCAGTCGACCAAGATCGTCGACCGCAACACCGGCGAAGTGTTCTTCGGCAGGGTGCCGCCCTTCTCCGTCGTCGTTTCCGGCTCGATGCCCGGCAAGCCGCTGCCCGACGGCACGCCCGGCCCGAGCCTTTACTGCGCCGTCATCGTCAAGCGCGTCGACGCCAAGACGCGGTCGAAAACCTCGATCAACGAGTTGCTGAGGGACTAGCTTCCCGACAGGTGCTCCGGCCGACATGATCGCGCAACGCGCGGCCGTTCGGCGCGCCTTGGTGCGAATTGACAAGCGATTGGGCGGGGTTCAGGTTCTGGCGTCGCTTTTTCGCGACGTCATATTGGGGGCAAAACCATGCTGAAGATGTTCCTGACTTTCGATGAGTTCGTCTTTCCCAAGCTCGTTACGATCATCTACTGGATCGGAGCGGTCGTCATCGTCCTGTCAACGCTGGGCGGTGCCTTCGGCGCCATGTCGATCGGCAACTATTACGGCGCCGGCGGCATTGTCGGTTTCCTGATTGCGTTGATCGCCGGCGTGCTCTCGCTGATCGTGTGGCGTGTCGTCATGGAACTGACCATCGTCCTGTTCTCGATCCATGACACGCTCAAGGCGATCCGGGACCAGGGCAAATAGAACAACCGGACGCGACGGCGCCGGAACACAAGAGGAAGCAGCCGCCGCAGGGTGGCCGAACATCATCATGAGCGCTGCCGCGTCACTTCTTGCCGAACTCATCCGCTGCCCATCCGTCACGCCCGACGCCATGGCAGCGCTCGACGTGGTCGAGGCCTATCTCACGCCGCTCGGCTTTGTCTGTACCCGGCTTCGTTTCGATGGGCGTAATTCCTATCCGGTCGACAACCTGTTCGCGACGCGCGGCACGGGCGGTCGGCATCTGCTGTTCGCCGGTCATGTCGACGTGGTGCCGCCGGGCGACGAGACGGACTGGTCGCACCCGCCCTTTGGCGCCGAAATCGATAACGGCATCATGTTCGGGCGCGGCGCGGTCGACATGAAATCGGGCATTGCCTGCTTCTGCGCGGCGCTGGCCGAGGCCGTGGCCGAGGGCGGCACCGAAGGTGGCACGATCTCGCTTGCCATCACCGGCGACGAGGAGGCCGATTCGATCAACGGCACCGACCGGATCATGGAATGGGCCGAGGCCAAGGGCCACCGCTTCGATTTCGCCATCGTCGGCGAGCCGAGTTCGGCGCAACGGGTCGTCGACCGCCTCAAGACCGGGCGGCGCGGCTCGCTCAACGGGCGCATCGCGCTCGTCGGACGGCAGGGTCATTCGGCCTATCCGGACGACGCCATCAACCCGCTGCCCGTGCTGACGCGGATCGCAGCGGCGCTGACCGACACGCCGCTCGACGAGGGCACGAAGGATTTCCAGCCCTCGAAGCTGGTGCTGACCAGCATCGACACGGGCAACAAGGCCTCCAATGTCATCCCCGGCAAGGCGGAGCTGAAGTTCAACATCCGCTTTTCCGACCTGTGGAGCGACGAGAGCCTGCGCGGCTGGCTGCACGAGCGCATCGCCTCGATCGATCTCGGCGGCTGCGAGATGAGCTTCGACGAGCCGGTGCACGGAGCCATCCCGTTCGTGTGCCCGCCGGGCGAGGCCGTCGCGCTTCTCGACAAGTTGATCGCGGCCGAAACCGGCGCGGCGCCGGAGCACTCGACCACCGGCGGCACCTCGGACGCGCGCTATATCGCCAAATACTGCCCCGTGGTCGAATGCGGCCTGGTCGGGGCGAGCATGCACCAGACCGACGAGCGCGTGCCGCTGGCCGATCTCGCGGTGCTGACCCGGCTCTACCGGCGGTTCATTTCAGCCTATCTCGGCGGCTGACTGCCCGGCCGGAGCGACGGCCCGGCATCGATCTTTCCGCCAGCCTTGATTTTTGCGCGGCGAATGCCCACTCATGGCGCACCCGCAAACACGGAACTGCCCGCCGCCATGACCTTTGTCCAAGAAACACTGCAGGCCCTGCGCGGGATCGGCGCCATCCTTGTCGGGCGGCGCGACGCCTATCGCCATTTCGATCTGTCGCTCGCCGGGCTTGCCGGCTCGATGGCGGCGTTTTTCATCGCGCTGCTGATCAACGGCTACATGCCATTCCTCATCAATGCCTCCGAAGATATGGGACCGGCCTGGCAGAACATCGTGCTGGCGCTGTTGCTGTTCGGCCTGCAGGTCGGCTTTGCGGCGCTGGTGCTCAGGCAGTTCGGCCGCATGGACGGACTTGTGCCCTATCTGGTCGCCGACAATTGGGCGACGCTGTTCATGACAATTCTGTCGCTGGCGCTGGCGCTTCTGAACATTCAGAGCGACATTCTCGTTTTGCCGCTCGGCATTCTCATTCTGATCGTCGAGATCAACATCGCCCGCCTCATCGTCACGCTTTCCGGCTGGCAGATCGCGGCCTTCCTGATCGCCCAGTTCGCCGCCGTGGTTGTCGGGCTGATGGCGTTCGGAACGCTTTTTCCCGGGGCGGCCGTGGTCGTCACCGGCTAATAGTCCACCTTGACCAGATAAAGCCCGTCGGGCGGCGCCAGGGCGCCGCAACGGGCGCGTTCGGCGGCATCGAGGGCGGCCTTGAAGTCCGAGACCCGCCATTTTCCTTCGCCGACCAATTTCAACGAGCCGACGAGCGAGCGCACCTGATGGTGCAGGAAAGACTGGGCGCCAGCGGTTACGACCACCATCTCGGCCTCGCGCCTGACCTCGAGCCTGTCGAGCGTCTTGACCGGCGATCTGGCCTGGCATTCGGCGGCGCGGAAGGTTGAAAAATCGTGCCGGCCGAGCGCCGTCCGCGCCGCCTCGTGCATGGCCTCGGCATCGAGCGGGGTCACGACGTGCCAGACGCGGTGCCAGTCGAGGGCGACGCGGGCGCGGCGGTTGAGGATGCGGTATTCATAATGGCGGGCCTTGGCCGAAAACCGCGCCTCGAACGCCGCATCGACCTTTTCGACCGAGAGCACGGCAACCGGATCGGGCTTCAGGTGAAAATTGATCGCCTCGCCGACGCGGAACGGGTCCCAGTCCTTTTGAAGATCGACATGGGCGACCTGGCCGAGGGCGTGTACGCCGGTATCGGTACGGCCTGCAGCCTGCGTGGTCACCGTCTCGCCGGCAAAGCGCGCGATCGCCTCCTCCAGCGCCTGCTGTACCGAGGGCTGGCCGAGCTGGCGCTGCCAGCCGCAGAAGGGGGTTCCGTCATACTCGATCGTGAGCTTGTAGCGCGGCATGGCCTCAGGTCACGGTCTTGCCGGCCAGCGATCCGGTACCGCGCAAAAACTCCGTCGCGCTCATGGCGCCCTTGCCTTCGCGCTGGACCAGCGTCAGCCGCACGGCGCCTTCGGCGCAGGCGATGACGAAATCGTCGCCGAGCACGGTGCCGGGCGGGCCATCCCCGTCGGCCAGCTCGCTTCGCAAGGCCTTGATGCGGACCGGCCTGCCGGCGATGTCGAGTTCGAACCAGGCGCCGGGAAAAGGCGAGAGGCCGCGAATGTGGTTGTGGACCGCACCCGAGGGACGGGCGAAATCGACACGGGTTTCAGCCTTGTCGATCTTTTTGGCGTAGATCACGCCCTGTTCGCTCTGTGGCACGAAATCGAGCGCGTCGCGACTGAGGGCCTCGACGGCCCGGGCCATCAGGTCGGCGCCGCGCCGCATCATCTCGTCATGCAGTTCGCCGGACGTGGTATTGGGGCCGATGGGAATGATCTCGCTCAATGCCACCGGGCCGGTATCGAGGCCCTCATCCATCTTCATGACCATGGCTGCCGTCGCCGGGTCGCCCGCCATCACCGCGCGCTGGATCGGAGCGGCGCCGCGCCAGCGCGGCAGGGCCGAACCGTGCAGGTTGAGACAGCCGTGCCGGGGCGCGTCGAGAATGGCTTTCGGCAAGAGCAGGCCATAGGCAGCGACGACGCCGACATCGGCCGCGAGCGCCGAAAAAGCGGCGACGTCTTCGGCGGACTTGAAGGTTTTCGGGGTCCTGACCTCGAGCCCGAAACCCTCGGCGGCAAGATGGACCGGCGATTTCCGCACATCCTGCCCACGCCCGGCCGGCCGCGGCGCCCGCGTGTAGACGGCCGCGACATCGTGGCCGCGCGCCACCAGTTCGACGAGCGTCGGCACGGCGAAATCCGGCGTGCCCATGAAGATGATGCGCATTGGTGCCCCCAGGGCGCGCGCGACGGACTATCCGGCGCGCTTGGCCGCCTTCTGGAATTTCTTGGTGATGCGTTCGCGCTTGAGGCGCGAGATGTGGTCGATGAAGAGCCTGCCGTTCAGATGGTCGATCTCGTGCTGCACGACCACGGCGAGAAAGCCGTCGCAATCGCGCTCGACAGTTTCGCCTTTTTCCGTCACATAGCGGATGCGGACGCGGTCGGGCCGTTCGACCTCCTCGTAATAGTCCGGGATCGACAGGCACCCCTCCTCGTGGATCTTGGTCTCCTCCGAGGCCCAGAGGATTTCCGGATTGAACATGGCGATGGGATCGGGCGCTTCGGCGGGCTCGGATGTCTCGCCCTCGGCCGGCACCTGACCGGCGCCCTCGGACTTGCGCCTCGCCGCGTCGACGACGATGAGCCGCTCCATCACCCCGATCTGGGTCGCGGCCAGCCCGACGCCCGGCGCGTCGTACATGGTCTCGAACATGTCCTTGATCAGCGCCCTGTGTTCGTCGGTGATCTCGGCAACCGGATCGGCGACGGCGCGGAGGCGCGGATCGGGAATGACAAGAATGGGTCGCATAGCCATGGGCAGGTCTCTTTATCCTCTCGGCATCGATATGGCGCCTGATGCGCCCGCGGTCAACAGGGGCGCTTATGGACGTGGCGTGTTGCCGTTGCCGATTCGTTCCGAAGCGTCGCGAATCGGATAGGCTCGCGCAATGGATTCGGTTCTTTTCAGTTTCGGCGGGCTCAACGTCAGCGCCGGCATGGTGCTCGTCGCCATGGCGGGCATGGTCGTCATTGTCGTCATCGGTTTCGTCGTCGCGCTCACCTCCTTGCGCGGCGACCGCGAACGGGTCGCAGCGGCCGGCCGGGCGGCGACCGACAATCTCAAGGAGAATTTCGCCAAACAGGTCGAATATCGCGATACGCGCATCGCCAAGCTCGAGACGCGACTCGAAATGGCGGCGAACGCCAATGCCGATCTGAGGGCGGAAAGTGCCCGGCTCGCGGCGCAGATGGCGGAAAAGGACAGGCAGGCCGAAGAAAGCCTCAAGCGTTACGAGAACGCCCGCCAGCAGATGAGCGAGCAGTTCAAGGCCATTGCCGGCGAGATCCTCACGACCAATTCGGCCGCCTTCCAGAAGCAGAACCGCGAGCAGGTCGACACGCTTCTAAAGCCATTGAACGACAAGATCGTCGAGTTTCAGGCCGGGATCGTGCGCGACCGGGCGACGATGAACGAGCAGATAAGGGCACTGGCGGAGTCCAATCTGCGGATCACCACCGAGGCGCAAAACCTGACGCGCGCCCTCAAGGGCAATGCCCAGACGCAGGGAGCCTGGGGCGAGATGATCCTTGAAACCATTCTCGACCGCTCCGGCCTCAAGCAAGGCGAGCAGTACCGCACGCAAAAGAGCCATGCCGGCGAGGACAACGGCCGCGTCAGGACCGATGTCGAGGTCTTCATGCCCAATGGCGACGTGCTGGTGATCGATTCCAAGGTGTCGCTCACCGCCTTCGAGGCCTTCACCAACGAGGAGGACGGCGAGGTTCGGATGCGCCACCTCAACGCCCATGTCGCCTCGATCCGCAGCCATGTCAAAACCCTCGGCGACAAGAACTACCAGCGCCATGCCGGTTCGAGCCTTGACTATGTCATGATGTTCATCCCCGTCGAGGCTGCGCTCTCCGCCGCCGTGTCCTCCGATCCCCACCTGTTCGAATTCGGCTTTTCCAACGGCGTCATGCTGACGACCCCGACAACGCTGATGACGGTGCTGCGCACCGTCAGGAATGTCTGGGACATCGAGAAGCGCCATGAGAACGCCGAGGAAATCGCCTCGCGCGCCGGGGCGCTCTACGACAAGGTCGCCGGCTTCACCACAACGCTCGGCGTCCTCGGCGCCAATCTCGACAGGGCGCAGAAGAGTTTTTCCGATGCGCAGGCCCAATTGACCGGCCGCGGCGGCGTCATCCGCCAGGTCGAGATGCTCAAGGACCTCGGCGCCAAGACGAGCAAGACGCTGCCACCGGGCTGGGCGGCGGACGGCGACGGCGAGGCAGCGCCGGAGATCGCGGCAAGCGACGCGGCCAAGCGACTGCTGTAGGATTTGTCGCGCTGGCGGTTCATGGCGCTACATGCGCATGTGCCGCACCGAGTCGCATCGCCGATCGTGGCGATTTTCCGTATATACAAAATACTGGACAGCTTTCTTTTTCGTATATACATTATATGTGTTCTCGAGCGCCGGCATGAAGATCGGGTTCGATGAAGCCAAGTCCGAGCGGAACCGGCGCGAGCGTGGGTTCGGATTTGAATTGGCTTACCAGTTCGATTTCGAAACTGCGGTCATCGTCCCCGATGACCGGTGTAACTATGGCGAAGAGCGCTCACGCGCATTCGGCCGGATCGTTGGTCTGCCCTTTTGCGTTGTGTTCACAATGCGATCGGGTGTTTTGCGGGTGATCTCCATGCGGCGCGTACACATAAAGGAGGCCAAGGCACATGGCATCTAGGGTCAAGATGGATCCAGAGGATCCGCGCATCGACGACGATGTATCACCGACGCCCGAAGAATGGGCACGAGCTGAACCAGGCGCCGATTTCTTCGCGCGCCGCGGCCTCGTGCCGCCCAAGCCGCGCGGCCGCCCGAAAGCCGCGCGCACCAAGGTGGCGATTTCGTTGCGCGTCGATCCGGACACGCTCGACAAGTTCAAGGCGACCGGGGATGGCTGGCAGGCGCGCATGAACGAGGCGCTGGATCGCGCCGCGATAGATCTGGAAAAGCAGGAATAGCCCCGGACTAAAAAACCGTCCGTGCCTTGAGCGCCTGGCTCAGCGTGCCCTCGTCGAGATAGTCGAGCTCGCCGCCAACCGGGACGCCGTGGGCGAGGCGGGTGATCTTGACACCGGAGCCGGCGAGGCGGTCGGTGACGTAGTGGGCGGTGGTCTGGCCCTCGACCGTGGCGTTGACGGCAAGCACGATTTCGGAGAAGCCGCCGGCGCGGCCGATCAACTGGTCTATGGCGAGGTCTTCCGGGCCGATACCGTCGAGCGGCGACAAGACGCCGCCGAGAACGTGATAGGAGACGGCACCAACGCCGGCGCGCTCCATGGCCCAGAGATCGGCGACGTCCTCAACCACGATCAGAAGGCCCGATTCCCTGCGGCGCGGATCGGCGCAGATCGAGCAGGGCGAGCGCGTGTCGATATTGCCGCAGGTCTCGCAGACCCGCACCGCCGCGACGGCGCGGTCGAGCGCGGCCGAGAGCGGCGCCATCAGGCTTTCCTTCTTCTTGATCAGGTGCAGCACGGCCCGCCGGGCCGAGCGCGGCCCCAGGCCCGGCAGGCGCGCCATCAGCTGGATCAGTTGTTCGATTTCGGGGGAGGACTGGGACATGGGTGCGTATCCCTAGCCGTCATTGCGAGGAGCGGCAGCGACGAAGCAATCCAGAAAGCAGCAAGCGCCGGCATTTGGGCTCCTGGATTGCCGCGCGCCCCGAGGGCGCTCGCAATGACGACGAATGTTCATGGTCACGGCATGTAATACCCTAGAACGGCAGCTTCATGCCGGGCGGGATGGGCAGGCCGGCGGTCAGTTCGGACATGCGGTCCTGCATCATGGCCTCGATCTTGCCCTTGGCGTCGGCATGGGCGGCGATGATGAGATCCTCGATGATGGTCTTGTCGCTCTCGGCGACGAGCGAGGCATCGATGTCAAGAGACTTGAGATCGCCCCTGCCGTTGAGCGTCACCGTCACCAGGCCGCCGCCGGACGTGCCCTTCGCCTCGGCGCTTTTCAGCTCTTCCTGCAGGGCGGTCATCTTCTCCTGCAATTCGCCGGCGCTCTTCATCAGGCTCATCAGATCGCGCATCAGTCTTCCTCGTCTGTGGGGTCGGGGTGTTCGGGTTCGGGCATTTCGGCCCCCATATCGTCGCGCAGGCGCACATCGACAAGCTTGGCGCCGGGAAAGGTCTTGAGGATTTCCTGGACCAGCGGGTCGTCGAAGGCGGTGGCGTCGCGGGCGTCGGTCTCGGCCTTGCGCGTCTCGGCGATGGTCGGGGGCGCTTCGGCGCGGGTGTCGACCGTGACCATCCAGTTGCGGCCGGTCCATTGCCTAAGACGGGCCGACAGAGTGTTGACGATGCTCGGATCGGCGCGCTCGGTCAGTTGCACCTCGATGCGGCCTTCGGCAAAGCTCACCGGCCTGAGGCTGGTTTCAAGCGCATGCTTGACGGCGAGATCGCGCTTTTCAGCGGCAAGCGCCACCAATGCCTCGTAGGATCGCGGCATGGGCAGGGTTTCGGCAACCGGCGCCTGGGCCTGATGCGCCGTCGGGGCGGGATCGGGCCGCGAAGCCACGTTCTGCGCCGCGACGCGCGGACCGGCCCGCGACTGGGTGTTCCCACCCGGACCGGCCGGTCCGGACGGCGGCGGGGCCGCATCCGGCGGCGTGGCATTCCTCAGCCTCTCCAGCACCTCGTCCGGCGTCGGCAGGTCGGCGGCATGGGCGAGCCGCACCAAAACCATCTCCGCCGATTGCAGGGCGTTGCCGGCGCGCGCCGTTTCCTCGATGCCTTTGAGAAGAATCTGCCAGGTGCGGGTCAGCACCTTGATGCCGAGCCTTTGGGCGAGATCGGGGGCGCGGGCCTTTTCGTCGGGCGTCAGCGACCGGTCGGCGCTGGCACCGGGCACCAGCTTCAGTCTTGTGACCATATGGGTGAAATCGGCAAGGTCGGCGAGGACGGTCGCCGGTTCGGCGCCCGAATCGTAGAGCGCGCGGTTGGTGTCGAGTGCTTGGGCGATGTCGCCCTTCATCAGCATCTCAAAGAGGTCGATGACCACCGAACGGTCGGCGAGGCCGAGCATGGCCCTGACGCTGTCCGCCTCTATGGCGCCGCCGCCATGGGCGATGGCCTGGTCGAGCAGCGACTGACAGTCGCGCACCGAGCCTTCGCCGGCCCTGACGATCATCGCCAGCGCCTCGGGCGCCGTCGCCACGCCCTCCTTTTCGAGAAGGGTTTCGAGATAGGCGGTCATGGTGTCGGGCGGCACGCGCCTGAGGTCGAAGCGCTGGCACCGCGACAGGATGGTCACCGGCACCTTGCGGATTTCGGTCGTCGCGAAGATGAACTTCACATAGGGCGGCGGTTCCTCGAGCGTCTTCAGCAAGCCGTTGAAGGCGGAGTTCGACAGCATGTGGACCTCATCGATGATGAAGACCTTGAACGGCGCCGAGACCGGCCCGTATTTCACCGATTCGATGATCTCGCGGATGTCGTCGATCGAGGTGTTGGAAGCGGCGTCCATCTCCTGCACATCGACATGGCGGCCCTCGATGATGGCGCGGCAATGCTCGCCTTCGGTTTCGAGATCAAGGGTCGGATGCTGCCCGGTCTCATCGACATAGTTGAAGGCGCGGGCGAGGATGCGGGCGGTCGTCGTCTTGCCGACGCCGCGCACGCCCGTGAGGATGAAGGCGTGGTGGATGCGGTTGGCGGCAAAGGCATTGGTCAATGTCCTGACCATGGCATCCTGGCCGATCAGGCTTTCAAAGCTCAGCGGCCGGTATTTGCGCGCCAGAACGACATAGGGGCTGCCGCTGTCAGCCATCAGCCACCTGCCTTGCCGGTTGCGTTGTCGGACTCATATCGATGCATGAGCGCAACCTAGCGGCCTTGGCCGCAGGATGAAACAGGCTTTGAACGACAAAGGCCGCGCCCTGGCTGAATTGTACAGAAGGCGCGGGCCTACGTCCGGCTGGCGGATGTCTCAGGCCGAAACGAAAGCGAGTGCCGCGCCGTTGATGCAATACCTGAGGCCGGTCGGTTGCGGACCGTCCTCGAAGACGTGACCCTGGTGGCCGCCGCAATTGGAGCAGTGGACCTCGGTGCGCGTCGAAAACCAGGACGTGTCGACCGAGGTGCCAATGGCACCCTCGATAGAGGTGTAAAAGCTCGGCCAGCCGGTGCCGCTGTCGTATTTTGTAGCCGAATCGAACAGGGGCTGGGCGCAGCCGGCGCAAACGAAGGTGCCGGCGCGCTTCTCGTCGTTGAGCGGCGAGGTGAAGGCGGGTTCGGTGCCGTGGTTGCGCAGGACATGAAACTGGGCGTCGGTCAGCCGCTTGCGCCATTCCGTTTCGGTGAGCTCAAACGGGAACTCGCCTTCAGCGGCACTGGCGACGGCGGAGTTGCGCAGCGTCGCAAAGCCGGCCAAGCCGGCAAGAAAGGCGCCGCCCAAAAGCAGGTTGCGTCGGGAAAGGGACATTGTCGTTCTCCTCGCTTCGATCTCTTCGATCTAGAGGAAAACCCTGGCAAGAACAGCACCCGCACCCGGTTTGGGTGGTCAACTCGCATCACAATGGAATGAGATTGTGTGTTCGCTGGTCTCGCCTGAGGCGCGAGAGTGGAGGCTGACAACGACCCGAGCCGAAACTCGTTAGGGCTGCTTCCTTCCGGACCTGACCCGGTTGGCGAGGGACACGTCCGCCGCCAACCTCCAAAACCTATTTGGGAGAAACGGTCCGAAAATGCAAGGGCTGGCGTGATTGATCGGGATTGCCCTCTTCCCAAACGGCGCTAAATCAGTAACGACTAAGCATCTGGATTGATCGAGGGGAGGCCGGAATGGCGTACAAATTCAAGATCGTGGAACGCAAGAACGACCAGTTCGGCGTTCAGTTTCTCTACAATGCCGAAGTCATGGTGTGGTCCGAAAGCTACACCTCGAAAGCCAGCGCCAAGAACTGCATCGAGTCGCTGAAAAAGCACGCGCCGGAGGCGTCCTCCGTCGACCTCAGCAAGGACGAGACCGGCTCGGGCTACCGCTTCGTCCTCAAGAAGTCCAAGGACGGTCAGTTCCACGTCACGTTCGTTGCCTCCAATGGCGAGACCATGGTGCAGTCCGAGCTCTACACCAGCAAGGCGAGCGCCCAGAACTGCGTCGATTCGTGCAAGAAGAACATGCCGGGCGCCGAGGTGGTCGACGAGACCTGATCGGGCCCGGCCAAAACAAGCCCGCACCGAGGCGGCGCGTTCCCGAGCCGGGCATGCGTCCCGTGCCTGTGGGCAATCGCAAGCGAAAGGCGGATCGTGAGCCGAACGGACGACACGGCCGAAGCGCTGGCCGAAGCCTATAATCGCGGCCTCGCCGCGGAGAAGGCCGGCGACATCGACGGCGCCGTCGCCGCCTACCGCGAGGCGCTGGCGCTCGATCCGAACGATCCGGGCGGCCTGGCCGTGCGCCTGGCCGCGCTTGGCGCCGGTCCGACGCCGAGCGCGGCCTCGCCTGCCTATGTCGAATTGCTGTTCG
>JAHJQZ010000169.1 GCA_018818925.1 Alphaproteobacteria bacterium | reverse complement strand
GCCCGCCCGCCGAGATCGAGTAGATGATCATGTTGTGCGACGGCGGAATCAGAAGGGCGATGATCGAGGAGGTCACCATGACGTTAACGGCATAGTCGGCACCGTATCCGCGTTCGCGCATCTGCGGGATCAGCAGGCCGCCGATAGCCGAGGCGTCGGCGACGGCCGATCCGGAAATGCCGCCGAACAGGATCGAGGCGATGATGCCGACCTGGCCGATGCCGCCACGCATATGGGCAACCAGCGAGGCGGCGAAGTTGACCAGGCGCGAGGCGATGCCGCCCCTGACCATGAGGTCGCCGGCATAGATGAAGAACGGGATCGCCATCAGGACGAAGACCGAGACCTGCGAGGCCATGCGCTGAAACACCACTTCGGGTGGCAGGCCGAGGTAAAGGATCGTGGCGAAGGACGCGACGCCAAGGCAGAAGGCGATCGGCGTGCCGATGACCAGGAGGGCGGCGAAGATGCCAAAAAGGAGCCAGTATTCCATGGTGCGCGCCTATGACGAAAGGGAAGCGTGGGAGCGGTCGAATTCGCCTTCTTCCATGCCCGCAAAGCGCGCCAGCATGTGCTTGAGCGTGAACAGACACACCAGGATGCCGCCCAGCACCAGCGGGACGTAGCGGAAGCCATCGGGAATGCCGAGGGTCGGGCGGATGGCGTCCCAGGTCTTGTCGGCCAGAAGGTAGCCGAAATAAACCATGCCGATGCCGAATGCCAGAACGGCAAGATCTGAAATGGTGCGCAGAACCGCCTTGCCGCGTTTGGGGACTGCGTAGATCAGGACGTCGAACCCCAGATGCGTGCGCTCATAGACGCCGACGGCGGCGCCCAGGAAGATGAACCAGCCCATGAAGGCGACGGACAGGGCTTCGCCCCATGAAGGCGTCGAATGCAGGACATACCTGCCGAACACCACGTAGAAGATGATGACCACCATGGCGACGAGACAGAACCCTGAAAGCCAAAGCGAGTAAAGATTCACGCGATCGAGAATCGCCGTTGCTTGTCCGAGGAATTTTTTCACGACAGCCCCTTGCCGAAGATGATGGCGCGGGCAGGCCCGCGCCATCGATTTGAAGCCTTTGAGGGATTACTTGGTGGCCTGAATGCGGGCGACCAGATCCTTGAGCTCGGGTGAGTCGACATACTTCTCGTAAACCGGGCCCATTGCGTCGATGAACGGCTGCTTGTCGATCTCGGTGATGATTTCCGAACCGGCAGCGGCGACCTTGTTGCGGGACGCCAGAACCTGGGAGTCCCAGGCACCGCGCTCGTAGGCGACGGAGTTCTTGGCAGCCATCTTGACGGCGGCCTGCTCGTCGGCACTGAGCTTGTCCCAGGTCATCTTCGACATGACGAGAATTTCCGGAACGATCAGGTGCTGGTCGAACGTGTAGTAGCCGGCAACTTCGTAATGACCCGAAGTGTCATAGCTCGGCGGGTTGTTCTCGGCGCCGTCGATGACGCCGGTCTGGATGGCCGAGTAGACTTCGCCATAGGGCATCGGCACGGCATCGGCGCCGAGCGCCTTGACCATGTCGACGAAGATGTCGGACTGCATGACGCGGAACTTCAGGCCCTTGAGGTCGTCAAGCGAGGTGATCGGCTTCTTCGAGTTGTAGAAGGACCGCGAACCGCCGTCGTAGAAGGCGAGACCGATCAGGTCGAAGGGCTCGAAGGCGGCGAGAATTTCGTCGCCGATCGGGCCGTCCATGACGGTGCGCATATGGGCTTCCGAACGGAAGATGTACGGCAGCGACGGAATGCGCGTGGCGGGAACCAGGCCGTTGAACGGCCCGAGCGAGATGCGATTGAGATCGATGGCGCCGAAGCGGGTCTGTTCGATCGTGTCGGCTTCTTCGCCGAGCTGGGCCGAATGGGCGACTTCGATACCGATCTTGCCGTCCGTATAGCGTTCGAGCAGCTGGCCCATGTACTTGACGGCCTCGACGGTCGGATAACCGTCGGGATGGGTGTCGGACGAGCGCAGGATCATGTCCTGGGCGCTGACACCGGTGGCGAGAAGCGCAGCCGCTCCCATAGTCGCCACGAATTTCGAGAAATGAAACATTAATTTCCTCCCAAAGAGCAGATGCAGTTGAAGCGCCCCACCGCAGTGCATGTGGGCCGCCCACAGGAGCCGGCATCCATAAGTTGCCTTGGCTGAATGCCAGCTTGTATGGTAGTGTATGGAAACCTGAAAATCCTGTCAACTTATATACTAGAAATCTGGATGGCCTTCCCGCTTGCCGCACCGACAACCAACGAAACGGCGGCCGCACGCATTGAACGCGAGTTGCGCGAAGCAATCGTGCGCCTCGAACTGCTGCCGGGCGCGCGTTTGAGCGAGCAGGAGATAGCGACCAGATTTGGCGCATCCCGGCAGCCGGTCCGGGAAGCGTTGATCGCGCTGGCCAAGTCGGGATTTCTCGAGGCCCGGCCCAATCGTGGCACCGTCGTGGTCAAGATTTCCGTGCAGCAGATGCTCGAGGCGCGCTTTGTTCGCGAGGCCGTCGAGGTGGCGGTCGTGCGCCGGGCCTCCGAGAATTTCGACCCGATGACGCGCGAGCAGGTGGCCACCAATCTGCGCCAGCAGAAGGACGTGGTCGGTTCGGAAGATCCCCATCAGTTTCGCCTGCTCGACGCCAAGTTTCACTTCTATCTCGCCAAGGGCGCGGGATGCAGCCTCGCCTGGCACACCATCGCTGACACCAAGGCGCAGTTCGACCGGGTCGGCAACCTGATGATCATCAAGCGCGACAATAGGGAATTGCTGCTGGAACAGCACAAGGCGATCGTCGATGCCATCGACGTCCACGACCCCGACACCGCCGAGGCGGTGATGCGCGAGCATCTTCACTATATCCTGCGCGATCTGCCGGCGGCGGCGGAAATCTACCGCGATTGGTTCGAGTAGCACCGAGCGGCGCGGCAAATCCGGACCCGCAGCCAGACCGATCCGACGCCTGCGTCGGCGTCTCGCATGACGCCTGCATTCAGCAGTGCACAATAGAACGCCAATTGCATGAAAAACGGGCAACTTGTCCGAAACCGGCGTAGGCTTTGAGAGTCGGGTAGCGGCATTCGGACGCAGGCAAGGTCTGGGAAGAACGCTTCCAATGTATGAGTTGCCGCATATGCTAGCGCCCGTGTGTGGCAAGGAGGGCTCGCAATGTTCGACGATCTATTTGTCGACCTTTCCCGGTGGCAATTCGCGGCCGTCGCCATGTATCACTTTATCTTCGTGCCGCTGACGCTCGGCATCACCTGGATTCTTGTGATCATGGAGTCGGTCTATGTCATGACCGGCAAGGAAATCTACAGAGACATGACGAAGTTCTGGGGCAAGCTGTTTGCCATCAACTTCGCGCTCGGTGTGACGACCGGTCTGACCATGGAGTTCCAGTTCGGAACCAACTGGTCCTATTACTCTCACTACGTCGGCGACGTCTTCGGGGCACCGCTGGCCATCGAAGGCCTGATGGCGTTCTTCCTCGAATCGACATTCGTCGGCCTGATGATTCTCGGCTGGGACAGGTTGACCAAGGTGCAGCACCTCGCCGTGACCTTCCTCACCGCGCTCGGCACCAATCTCAGCGCCCTGTGGATTCTTGTCGCCAATGCCTGGATGCAGAATCCGGTGGGGTCCGAATTCTCCGCCGAGACCATGCGCATGGAAATGACCGATTTCTTCGAGGTCATCCTGAACCCGGTGGCGCAGGTCAAATTCGTCCACACCGTCGCGGCCGGCTATGTCACCGCCTCGGTCTTTGTCATCGGCATTTCCGCCTGGTACCTGCTCAAGGGGCGCGATCTGGCGTTCGCCAAGCGCTCCTTCGCCGTCGCGGCCGCCTTCGGTGTCGCCGCGGCCCTGTCGGTGATCGTTCTGGGGGACGAGAGCGGCTACGAACTGGGCGATGTCCAGAAGGTCAAGCTCGCCGCCATCGAGGCGTCCTGGGAAACGGAACCGGCGCCGGCATCCTTCACCGTGTTCGGCCTGCCCAATGACGCGACCAAATCGACCGACATGGCGTTCAGACTGCCGTGGATCGGGGGCCTTATCATGACGCGTTCGGTCGACAAGCAGGTGCTCGGCATCGAGGATCTGACCGCCCAGCACGAGGTGCGGGTGCGCTCGGGCGTGATCGCCTACGAGAATCTCGTCAAGCTGCGCGCCGGCGAAAAAACTCCGGACGTCGTGGCCGCCTTCGAGGAACACAAGGCCGATCTCGGCTATGGTCTGTTGCTCAAGCGCTATGTCGAGAACCCGTCTACCGCCAGCGAGGAACAGATCGTCAAGGCGGCGGAGGATTCCATTCCTTCCGTGCCGCTGCTGTTCTGGAGCTTCAGGGTCATGGTGGCCATCGGCTTTTATTTCCTGGCGCTGTTCGTGCTGTCGGCAGTGTTCCTGGCGCGCGGCACGATCATGAAGCATCGCTGGATACTGCACACGCTCGTATGGAGCATTCCGCTGCCCTGGATCGCGGCGGAACTGGGCTGGTTCACGGCTGAATACGGGCGCCAGCCCTGGGCGATCGGCGAAGTCCTTCCGACTTTCCTCGCCACGTCGGCCCTGACGATCGCGGACCTCATTACGTCGATGGCGGGCTATCTGATTTTCTACACGGTTCTGCTCATCATCGAGATGTTCCTGATGTTCAAGTTCGCCCGCCTCGGGCCGAGCTCGCTGCATACGGGACGGTATCACTTCGAAAACGGCGGCGCAGCCGCGCAGCCGGCCGAATAGAGCCAGAGGAGATCTCCGATGATTCTGGATTACGAAATCCTCAAACTGATCTGGTGGGCTCTGGTCGGCATTCTGCTGATCGGCTTCGCCATTACCGACGGCATGGACATGGGGGTGGGCACGCTTCTGCCCTTCCTCGGCAGGACCGACGGGGAACGTCGCGTCATCATCAACGCCGTCGCCCCGCACTGGGACGGCAACCAGGTCTGGCTGATCACCGCCGGCGGTGCCATCTTCGCCGCCTGGCCAGCCGTCTATGCCGCCTCGTTCTCGGGTTTTTACCTCGCCATGCTCCTGGTGCTGATTGCCCTGTTCTTCAGGCCGGTCGGCTTCGACTACCGTTCCAAGCTGACCGACAAGTCATGGCGCACCGCCTGGGACTGGGGCCTGTTCGCCGGCGGCTTCATTCCGGCGCTCATTTTCGGGGTGGCCTTCGGCAACCTCATACAAGGCGTGCCCTTCCACCTCGACGAGTTCCTGCGGCCGCATTTCGATGCGCAGTTCTTGTGGGCGCTCATCATCCTGCTCAATCCGTTTGCCCTGCTGGCCGGGTTGATCAGCGTGGCCATGCTCGCCACTCATGGTGGCATCTGGCTGCAATTGCGGACCGAGCGGACGATCGCCGAGCGGAGCAAGCCGGTCGTCAAGTATCTGGCCATCTTCACCAGTGTCGCCTTCGCGCTTGCCGGCATCTGGGTCGCCTTCGGCATCGAGGGCTATCGCGTCGTGTCCATGCCGCCGATCGACGCCTTGCCCAATCCGCTGGGCAAGGAAGTGGTTCGCGAGACGGGTGCCCTTCTGGCCATCTATGCCAACTATCCGGTCGCCATACTGGCGCCGCTGCTTGGCCTGGCCATGCCGCTCGTCGCCTGGTACCTGAGCGAGAACGACAGCCCCGGCTGGGGTTTCGTGATGAGCGGCTTGGGCCTGGCGGGCATCATCTCGACCGCCGGTCTCAGCATGTTCCCGTTCATCATGCCATCTTCGAGCGATCCGAATTCCAGCCTCATCGTCTGGGATGCGACATCGAGCCATCTGACACTGACCGTGATGTTCTGGGCGGTGGTCGTCTTCCTGCCCATCGTGCTTGCCTACACGGTCTGGGCCTATTGGCGCATGTGGCGGCGCATGTCGGTTGCCGACATCGAAGCCCGCGCCCACGAAGTCTACTGATCAGGGCCGGAAAGGAGCCAAACTCATGTGGTATTTTGCCTGGATCCTCGGCGTCACCGCCGCTCTCGGCCTCGCTGTGATCAATGTCATGTGGTACGAATTCCAGAACGAGTTCGAGACTACGGACAAGGACTGAGGCTCAAGGCGCCCGCGCGCCCAGCCGAATAAACGCGAAGGCGCCGGCCTCGGCCCGAGGCCGGCGCCTTCGTTTGAGTGCTTTTGTACGAGGATGCGATGGCGGTCGACGTCAAGGACCTGAAGGCTTTCCTCAACGCCCAACGCCCGATTGCCGGCGCCAGCCTGCGCCTGTCGATCGGGCTGTCCTTTCTTAACGGCCTCGTCATCATCGCCCAGGCCTTCGTCGTCGCCGCTTTCGTCAACGCGCTGGCCTTCGAAGCGGCCGCCTTCGCCGAGGTTCTGCCCTGGCTTTTCGGCCTTTTGCCGCTGTTTTTGCTGCGCGCCGTTCTGGCCTGGGCGGCCGAGCGCTTTGCCATTCGCGCCGCCGCCGGCGTCAAGCGCGACCTCAGGCGGCGTCTTGTTGATCACCTGATCGCCCTCGGGCCCATGCCGCTTTCCGACCGACCCGTCGGCGGCATTGTCACGGCAGTGCTCGATGGCCTCAGCAAGATCGAGCTTTACTATTCGCGCTATCTGCCGGCGATGATGCTGGCGGCGCTGGTGCCCTTTGCCATGTTCGTCGCGGTCGTGCCCTCCGACTGGCTGTCCGGCATCGTGCTGCTGGTCACGGCGCCGCTCATCCCGCTGTTCATGATGCTGATCGGCGCTGGCGCCGAACGGGTCAACCGCCGGCAATGGCGCAAGCTCACCCATATGGGCGGGCATTTCCTCGACGTCGTCGAAGGGCTGACGACGCTTAAGCTGATGAGCGCCAGCCGCCGCGAGGCCGCCCATGTCGCCGAGACGGCCGAGGCCTATCGGCGCGAGACAATGGTGGTGTTGCGCATCGCCTTCCTGTCGGCGCTGGCGCTCGAATTCTTCGCCACCGTTTCCATCGCCCTTGTCGCCGTCCTGATCGGCTTCAGGCTGCTCTGGGGCGAAATGGCCTTCTTCAACGGCTTTTTCGTGCTGCTGCTCGCGCCGGAATTCTACCTGCCCCTCAGGACCCTCGGCACCGCCTATCATTCCCGCATGGAGGCGATCGGCGCCTCCGAGAAGGTCTTCGAACTGTTGAGCGCACCCCTGCCGGCCTCGTCGCGGGGTGATCGCCGCGACATCGGCGCCGGCATCGCCATCCGCTTCGAAAACGTCTCGGTCGCCTATGCCGACGGGCGCACCGGGCTCGATGGTTTGAGTTTTTCCATCGCCGCCGGCGAGCGCGTCGCCCTGATCGGGCCGAGCGGCGCCGGCAAGTCGACAATCGTCAACCTGCTGCTCGGCTTCATTGCGCCGAGCGCCGGACGCATCCTCGTCAACGACGTTCCGCTTGACGAACTCGATCCGCCGGCCTGGCTCCATCGCATCGCCTATCTGCCGCAGCGCCCGCACATGTTCGACGCGACCATCGCCGAGAATATCGCCATGCGACGGCCCGAAGCCATCGACATGGAAAAGGTGGGGGCCGCTGCCCGGCTCGCCGTCGCCGACGCCTTCATCGCGGACCTGCCGCGGGGCTACGACACTTCCGTCGGCGAAAACGGCATCGGCCTCAGCGGCGGGCAGGTGCAGCGCATCGCGCTCGCCCGGGCCTTTCATGCCGAAGCGGGCCTGGTGCTGCTCGACGAGGCCGGCGCCCATCTCGATACCGCAAGCGAAGCCGCCATTGCCGAGGCGCTCGACCGGTTGCAGGTCGGCCGAACCATGCTGACCATCGCCCATCGCCGCGTGACGCTCGACAACGCCGATCGCGTCATCGCCATCGCCGCCGGCCGGCTCGTCGCCGAAGGCCCGCCCGAAACCATGCTCGGCCGGCTCGGCGCCGATGTCGACGCTGTGCTCGCCGACGGGGAGGGGGCATCGTGACCGATCTCTGGCGCGTCCTCAAACTGGCAAGGCCCTATTGGTTGTGGATGGTTCTGGCCGCCCTGGTCTCGTCGGCCGCCACGCTCGCCAATATCGGGCTGATGGCGACCTCCGGCTGGTTCATCGCCGCCATGGGTCTGGCCGGTGCTACGGGCGCGGCCATCAACTATTTCACCCCTGCCGCGCTTATCCGTGCCTTCGCCATCATCCGCACCGGCGGGCGCTATCTCGAACGGCTGGTCAGCCACGAGGCAACGCTGAGGATTGTCGCCGGCTTGAGGACCTGGCTCTATGCCCGTTTCGAACCACTCGCCCCGGCCGGGCTGCAGCATCTCCGGTCCGGCGACGTCCTCGCCCGCATGGGCGCCGATATCGACCGGCTGGAGCACGCCTTCCTGCGCCTGTTCGTGCCTGCCGCCGTCGCAATGGTCACCGTGCTGGTCGTCGTCGGCGTGGCGACGCTTTATCTGCCGCTGTTCGGTCTGGTTCTGTTGGCGCTTTTGGCATGCGCCGGGCTGGCGCTGCCGGCCATCGCCTACAGGCTCGGGCGCGATGCCGGCGCCCGCCACACCGCCGACACGGCCCGCATGAGCGTCTTGCTGGTCGACAGCCTCGAAGGCCTCGGCGAATTGAAAGCCTATGGGCTCGATGCCGCCCAGAATGCCCGCATCGCCGGACTGTCGGACGAGCTCATCGCCAACGAAACCCGGCTCGCCGATATCGGTGCTCTGGCCCGCGCCGGCATCGGTATTATCGCCAACATGGCCATGTGGGGCGCCCTGGCGCTGGCTGGTGCCGCCGCGGCTGCCGGCGCCTTCGCCCCGGCCGATCTCGCCATGCTGGCGCTTCTGGCGCTGGCCAGTTTCGAGGCGCTGGCGCCGATCCCCGACGCGCTGCAATCGCTGTCGGCGACGCTGGCCTCGGCCCGCCGCATCTTCGCCCTGGCCGATGCCGAACCGGCGCCGCCCGAACCGGCAGAGCCGCGCCCGCTGCCCGATGGCAATTGTCTCGTCTTCGAAAACGTCGCGCTGACCTATCCCGGCGCCCGCGCGCCGGCGCTCGATGGCATCGACCTCGATCTCGCGCCCGGCCGGCATGTCGGCATCGTTGGCCCAAGCGGCTCGGGCAAGTCGAGCCTTGCCGCGCTGGTCCTCAAGTTCTGGGCCCCGACCGGTGGCAGGATCACGCTTGGCGGCGTGCCGCTCGCCGAAATCGACGGCGAGGACTTGCGCCGCCGCATCGCCGTGGTGCCGCAGCGGGCGCATCTGTTCGCCGAAACCATAGCCGAGAACCTGAGGCGCGCCGCGCCGGGCGCCGACGACGACACGTTGCGCGCCGCCTGCCGGATCGCCCAGGTCGACGCCTTCATCATGGCCCAGCCCGACGGCTATGCCACCGAGGTCGGTGCCCATGGTCTCAAGCTCTCCGGCGGCCAGGCACGGCGCCTGTCGGTCGCCCAGGCGCTGTTGAGGCGGGCGCCGATCCTCATCCTCGACGAGCCGGGCGAGGGGATCGACATCGACACCGAAAAGGCGCTGCTTCACGCCGTGCTCGACGCCCGCGCCGATGCCGCAGTGCTCTACATCACCCACCGCAGGCAGGCGCTCGACCGCATGCACGAGGTCGTCGTCGTCGGGAACGGCCGCGTCGTCAAACGCGGCCGTCCGGAGGATGTTCTGGGTTGATCCGTTTCCGGCCGGGCTATGCGTGCCCGTGGATCGCCTGCGGCCGATAGGGCGCCTCCAGCGCGGCAGTCTCGTCTTCGCTCAGCTTGATGTCCATCGCCGCGACGGCATCGTCGATGTGGCCGGGCTTTGAAGAGCCGAGGATCGGACTGGTGATGCCAGGCTTACCCAGCAGCCAGGCCATTGCAAGCTGTGCCATAGGCAAGCCCTTATCCCTGGCCAGATTCTCGAGCGCGTCAACGATCGGCTTTTTGGGACTGGTATCGTCGTCGTACATCGACTTGTTCCAGATGTCGGTGGAGGAACGCTTGGTCTTGGTGCCCCACGGTCTTGTCAGTATGCCGGCATCGAGCGGACCCCACGGCAAGGTCGCTACGCCGGAATCGATGCAGAACGGGATCATCTCGCGTTCTTCCTCGCGATAGCTGAGGCTCACTTGATTCTGCATCGAGACGAATTTGGTCCAGCCATTGCGCTCGGCTGCATGCTGCAGCTTGGCGAACTGCCAAGCATACATCGAGGACGCGCCGATATAGCGGGCCTTGCCGGAGCGGACGATGTCGTTGAGCGCCTCCATTGTCTCCTCGACAGGAGAGAACGGGTCGAAACGGTGGATCTGGTACAGGTCGACGTAGTCGACATTGAGGCGCCGCAGGGAGTTTTCGATCTCGGCAAGGATCGCCTTGCGGCCAAGGCCTTGGCCGTTCGGCCGGTCGTGCATGCGCCCGAACACCTTGGTCGCCAGCACGTAGTCTTCGCGGGAGCCGAGTTCCTTGAGGATGGTTCCGGTGATTTCCTCGCTCGTGCCGGCCGCATAGACATTTGCGGTGTCGTAGAAATTGATGCCGGCGTCCCAGGCGCGGCGAAACAGCGGCCGGGCCTCGTCGAGCCCGAGCACCCAGGGGCGCTCCTCCGTCACCTTGCCGAAGGACATGCAGCCGAAACAGATGCGGCTGACCTCGAGGCCGGTATTGCCAAAACGAGCATATTGCATTGAATGGCCCTCCTTTATTGCCGTATTGCGCTTCGGCCGGTCAAAGACCCAGCGAACGCGTGTAGTCGATGGAGCGGCGCGCGAAAAGCTGCCAGTCGCTCGGATTGTCGTGCTCGGCGACCAGATGATCGGCCGCCGTCGTCGCGAACAGCGGCGCCAGGGTCGTCCAGTCGACGATGCCGTCGCCGGTCGCGGCCCAGCCGCCATCTTCCTTGGTGCCGAGCGGCGCCGTATCCTTCATCTGGATGATTGAGATGCGTTTCGCATAGCGCTTGATTTCGGTGACCGGATCGGCGCCGCCGCGCACGACCCAGGCGAAATCCGCCTCGAAGCCGACAGTCGGGCCGGCCGCGTCGAGAATGTGGTCGATGGGGCGGGTGCCGTCGGCGAGCGGGATGTATTCGTAGTCGTGATTGTGCCAGACGACCTTGAGGCCGCGCCCGGCGACACGCTCGCCGCCCTGGGCGAGGCTCTCGCCGAGGCGGCGCCAGAACCCGGCATCGTCGCCGCGCCTCTCCGGCTCGATCCACGGTGGGATCATGTAGGTGGCACCGAGCGTCTCGGCGATGTCGGCGAAGCGCTCGGTCTCGTGGATCAGACCGTCGAGCGGCATGTGAAAGCCCCAGCATTCGAGCCCGGCCGCGTCGAGATCGCGGCGAAACCCCCTGGGGTCGTCCTCATAGGCGGGCAGCCAGGGCTCGATGGCCTCGTAGCCCATGTCCTTGAGAATGGGCAATTGCGGCGCAAGGGGCGGGAACAGCCGGGAAGAATAGAGCTGATAAGCAATTCTGTAGGCCATTGTCCCGCTCCTGTTGGTCGGTCCTGTCGTGGCTTAGCCGCAAGCGATTACGGCTGGGCTTGCTTGTCCTTGTCGAATTCCAAAAGCTCGATCAGGCAGCCGAGATCGGCAATTGTATCATAGTAGGCATAGCGCCCGCCGCCGCCGTCGAATTCGCCGCGCTGCAGCAGCTGGTGCCCCCTGCCTTCGAGATAGGCGTGGCGATTGGTGAGGTTGCGCGTGCGGAAAGCGATGTGATGCACGCCGGGGCCCTTTTGTTCGAGCAGATCGCGCCAGGCGCTCTTTTCCGGACCGGGTTCGAGGAATTCGACATCGATATTGGCGAAGGGGAAAACGCAGAGCCGGCAGCCGACGCGAGCCGGCTGGCCCATATAGACCGCCTGCGCCTCGTCGGGGTCGGCCGCCTTGCCGATTTGCGGCATTGGCATGCCGGTCAGGTCGGCGAACCAGGCCATCGACTCTTCCAGTTTGTGGGTGACGAAGCAAATCTGCATCACCGCGTCTTCATCGAGAAGCCGCTTGTCCATGAGAATGGATCCTGTTGAACTGAAGTTGATGAGGGACGGGCGGGCCCGAAGGCCCCGCCCGCCTTGGGAGGTTTGCCAGAGCACTGGCGTGCTCCGGCATTTGGTGGTCGCGGTGTCTTTTGCGAAAAGCCGGTATCCACCTTTTCGCACACCGCTCTAGCCGAGAATGATGTCGTAGTTTTCTTCCATTTCGGCGATGGCGTCATCGACGCTCATTTCCGGATCGCTCCAGAAATTGAACACCACGTCCCAGATCGAGCTCTGCCAGTCGGCATCGACCATGGAATGCGGATTCTGGACCTGGTGGTCCGGGTCTTCGAGATAGGAGAGCACCGCCGTCGAGCAGGCGTCGAGCACGTCCTTGGGTGCGTCGAGCCGGGTCGGCGTCGAGCCCTTCTGGGCGGCGAAATCGGCCTGTACCTGCGGATCGGCGACTGTCGCCACGAAGTCGAGTTCGGCGGCGTCGATCGCTTCCGGCTGCCCGCCGAGCACGCCCCAGCTGTCGACCGTCACCGGAACCGCCTTGGCGCCCGGAATCTGCTCGCAGCCGAAATCGACGCCGGCTTTCTGGCCGGCGGCGACGAATTCGCCCTTCATCCAGTCGCCATGGATCTGCATCAGGGCCTGGCCGGTGATGACCATGTTGGTGGTGAGGTTCCACTCGCGGTTGATCGAGCCTTCGTCGGCCGCCTGCTGGAACCGGCGCAGCCAGTCGAGCAGGTTGCGCATGTCGTCGCTCGACAGGGCTTCGAGCGAAGGCTCGGCGCCGTAGACGTTGTTGTAGAACTCGGCGCCGCCGACGGCCGCGGCGAGCGCATGGGTCAGATAGCCGACCTGCCACTGCTGGCCGCCGATGGCGATCGGGATGAAACCGGCCGCGCTGATCTTGTCGAAATCGGCGAACATGTCGTCGAGCGACGTCCAGGCTTCCGGATTGACGCCGGCCTTTTCGGCCACGGCCTTTGAGTAATAGAGCATGCCGTCGATATGGATGCCGGTCGGAACCTTGTAGACCTCGCCATCGACCTTGATCGAGGCAATCACCGAACTCGGGTAGTGCTCGAGAATGCCATTTGCTTCCATGAATTCGGTCAGCGGTCGATCCATGCCGAGCTGTTTCAGGTCGCGATAGACGCCGGGGTTCGATTCGAGGAAGACGTTTGGCGGATTGCCGCCGGTAATGAGGTTGATCAGGCTCACGTTCGAGCCGGTATCGTGCGGAATGGCGATGTCGGTCCAGGTGTGCCCCTTGGCCTCGAAATCGGCCTTGAGCACGTTGAGGGCGGCCACTTCCGGCCCCGACGACCAGTTGTGGTAGATCACCAGGTCGGCGGCCATCGCGCCGCCCGCGATGGTTCCCAGCATCAGGCCGGCGCTCAGGCCCGCCAGTGTCTTGTGCAGCATGTTCTCTCTCCCTTGATGCACATTTGCTACATCCTCCGCCCGGTCCGGGCGTCGAAAAGGTTCGCTTTATTGCGGCGGAAGCCGATTTCCACGGTTTCGCCGGGCTTGAACCGGTCCGTCCTGTCGGGCGCGACGCGCAGCGCCAGAAGCTCGTTCTCGAACTCCATGTAGGCGGTGGCGTCCGACCCCGTCCGCTCGGTGTATTGCACCTTGAGGCGGAACAGGCCGGCCAGGTCGCTGAGCTCGTCGGGCAGGCCGAAATGCTCGGGCCGCAATCCGACGATGATCTCCGCGCCGTCTTGTGGTTCGGAGATGTAGGCGTAGTCGGAAATGTCGAGCCGGACGCCCGAGGCAAAGACCGCCTCGGACTTGCCGCGCGTGACGGCGAGCCGCGCCTTCCGGAGATTCATCGCCGGCGAGCCGATGAATCCGGCGACGAACAGGTTTGCCGGCTTTTCGTAGACCTCGTCCGGCGTGCCGAACTGCTGGATCACGCCGCCATCCATGATGGCGATCCTTGTGGCCATGGTCATGGCCTCGATCTGGTCATGGGTGACATAAACGATGGTGTGCTTGAGCGCGTCGTGCAGCTTCTTGATCTCGAGCCGCATCTCGGTCCTGAGCTTGGCGTCCAAATTGGAAAGCGGCTCGTCGAACAGGAACACGTCGACATTCTTGACCAGCGCCCGCCCGATGGCGACGCGCTGGCGCTGGCCGCCCGAAAGCTGGGCCGGCTTGCGATTGAGCAGCGGCTCGATCTGCAAGAGCTTGGCCGCCCAGGCGATTCGTTTCTCGATCTCGTCGGCGGGGAGCTTCGAGGCGGACAGGCCGAATTTGAGGTTCCCGTGCACCGTCTTGGTCGGATAGAGCGCGTAGGACTGAAAGACCATCGCCAGCCCGCGATCCTTCGGCTCGAGCTCGGTGACGTCGCGGTCGCCGATCATGATCCGTCCGTCCGTGACCTCCAAAAGCCCGGCGAGCAGGTTCAAAAGCGTGGTCTTGCCGCAGCCCGAGGGGCCGAGAAGCACGAGAAAGTCGCCATCCTCGATCTTCAAGTCGAGATCGTTGAGCACCGTGACGGAGCCGAATGACTTGACGATGTGTTCGAAGCTGACTTGCGGCATGTCCGGTCCGATCAACCCTTGATGGCGCCGGCGGTCACGCCCTGGACGAAGAGCTTGCCGACGGCGAAATAGACGACGAGTGGCGGAATGGCGGTGAGCAGGGCGCCGGCCATGTTCTCCGCATAATTGGTCGTGCCGGTACTGACCGTGACCAGATTGGCGAGATTGACCGTCATGGGCTGGGAATTGAGCCCGCCGAAGGTGACGCCGATCAGGTAGTCGTTCCAGATCGAGGTGATCTGCAGGATCAGCACGACGATGAGGATGTTGCCCGACATCGGCACGATGATCTCGACGAAAATCTTCCAGAACGAGCCGGAATCCATGATCGCCGCGCTCATGATCTCGGACGGGATATCCTTGTAGTAGTTGCGGAATATTAGCGTTAATACGGGCATGGCGAAAATAGAGTGGATCACGGCAATTCCCCACACCGTCCCATAGATCCTGATGGTCGAGGTCATCACGATCAGCGGGTACATGATGATCTGGAAAGGCACGAAAGCGCAGATGAACAGGACGAAGAGGAACGGTCCCGCCCATTTGACGTTCCACAGCGCCAGCGCGTAGCCGGTGACCATCGACAACCCGATCGACAGCACCAGCGACGGCGCCAGGATTGAGACGGAGTTCCAGAACCCGACCTTGAGCCCGTCGCAGCGGATGCCCGAACAGGCGTGGTTCCAGGCATGGTCCCAGGCGTCCCAGGTCCACATATAGGGCAGCGAGAAGATGGCGCCCTCGCGAATCTGGTCCATCGCCTTGAACGAGGTGACCACGACCACGTAGAGCGGCACGGAAAAGAACAAGGCGCACATGGTCAGGAAGACGATGACGGCGATCGAGCGGCCACTCATGCCCTTCTTGCGACGCGGGAAATAGGGCGGGCGCTGACCCAAGGTCGGGGTGGCCGTTTTAAGGGTCTGGTCGGTCATCGGTTGGCCTCGTCGCGGCGACGCTGCTGCCAGGCGGTGAGAAGAACCATCGGGGTGAACACGAGGAAGGTGATGACCAGCATCATGGCCGCCGCCGCCGAGGCGTAGCCGAGATTGTTTTTCTGGGTCAGGGCGTTGATGGTGAAATAGGCCGGCACCCAGGTCGACTGGCCGGGGCCGCCATTGGTCATGGCCACCACGATGTCATAGGCCTTGATGACGCCGAGCGATAAAAGGATGGCGCAGGTGATGAAGGTGAACTTCATCATCGGGATGATGATCTCGGTATAGAGCTTCCAAAGGCTGACGCCGTCGAGCTTGGCCGCGCTCCAGATTTCCGAATTGATCGCTTTGAGGCCCGCCAGCATCAGCGCCATGTAAAAGCCCGAGCTCTGCCAGATCGAGGCGAGAATGATGGCATACATGGCGGTGTCGCCGGTCGCGAGCCAGTTGATGTCGATAAAGGTCCAGCCGAGCTGGTGGAAAAAGCTCTCGAGGCCGAGGGTGGGATTGAGAATCCAGCGCCAGGCGGCGCCGGTGACGATCAGCGACACGGCGAGGGGATAGAGGAATACGGTGCGGAAAATGCTTTCGCCGTGCTTTTCCTTGTCGATCATCGCCGCGAGGACGAAGCCGAAGACGATGGCCAGGGCGCTGCCGATGCCGAGGACGATCAGGTTCCTGAGCGAGATTTCCCAGCCGCCGTCGCGGAACAGGCGTTCGTACTGCCGCGCCCATTCGCTCCAGTCGATGGTGTAGTCCGGCAGGCGCCGGCTGCGCGTGAACGACAAATAGATCGTCCACAGGATCGAGCCGATGAACGCCACCGCGGTGACGGTCAGTGCCGGCGTAAGCGCAAGCTGCGGCGCGATGCTGCTCCAGCGCAGTCTCATCTCTCTCCCCTCAAGCTTTGGTGCGTCTGCGCGCTACTGGGCTTGTATTATCGTTAATATTATGATCAGATCGTTTCCGCTGTCAATGGGCTTGATGCACACTGGCGATATCGGCCGGTCTCCCAGGTCGGTCGCGGAAGCGAAAAAGTCAGGAATTCGAAAGGCTAGCAATGGCGCAATCCACAGGCATTCCACAGCTCGGCCTGGGCACTTTCGGGCGGACCGGACCCGGCGGCCGCGCCGCCATCGACATAGCGATCGAGATCGGTTACCGCCACCTCGACACGGCCCAGGATTACGGCACCGAAGCCAATGTCGGCGCCGCCATTCGCGAAAGCGGCCTGAAGCGGGATGCGTTCTTCGTCACCACCAAGGTCGCGACTGGCAATCTCGGGGCCGGCAAGCTCGTTCCTTCCATCGAAAAGAGCCTCGCGGTCAGCGGCCTCGACCGCTTCGATCTCGTGCTCATCCACTGGCCGTCGCCGGATGGCGTACCGCCCTCGGTCTACCTGCCCGAACTCGCCGAGGCAAAGGCGCGCGGTCTGACCCGCCTGATTGGGGTCTCCAATTTCACAATTCCGCTCATCGAGGACGCCATCGGCATTCTCGGCGCCGGCGCGCTGGCGACCAACCAGGTGGAGCTGCATCCCTATTTGCAGAACCGAAAGCTCGCGAGTTTCTGCGATGCCCACGACATCGCCGTCATCTGCTACCTGCCCATCGCCAAGAACCGGATCGCCAACGATCCGGTGATGACCGGGATCGCCGCCGCCCATGATGCCGCTCCGGCCCAGGTCGCGCTCGCCTTCCTGCTCGCCAAGGGCTACATCGCCATTCCCGCCTCGGGCAGCCGCACGCATCTTCTCAGCAATTTTGCCGCGCGGCAGCTCAGCCTCACCGCCGCCGACATCGCGCGAATCGAAGGGCTCGACCGCGGCACACGCTACATCGATCCGGCCTGGGGGCCGGACTGGGATTGACCGGGCATGATCCTTCGCGCACGAAGGATCGACGTGGCCGGCACAACGGACACAAGGACGAATAAACCGGATGGGCAAGGCAAGTGTACGGCTCAAGGACATCGCCGACCGGACAGGCTTTTCGGTCAATACGGTTTCACTGGCCCTGCGCGGCAGCCCGCGCATACCCGAGGCGACGCGGCAACTGATCCGCGACGCGGCCCAGCAGCTGCACTACCTGCCCAACCAGATCGCCAAGTCCCTGGTCAGCCGCGAGACCAAGACCATTGGCCTCGTGCTCACCGACATCACCAACCCGACGCTGACACGCGCGGCCCAGGCCATCGAGCTGGCCCTTTCGGAGCGTGGCTACAGCACCCTGTTCGCCACTTCGAACAACGATCTCGCCGAGGAAATCAAGGTCCTCGAGATGTTCCGCTCGCGTCAGGTGGACGGCATGCTGGTCTATCCCTCGAGCCACAGAAAGCTCGACCACATCCGCCGGCTCAGGAAGGCGAACTATCCGGCGGTGCTGCTTGTCGGCGATCCCGACGCCGGGGTCGACGCGGTCTGCGTCGACGAGCGCAAGGGCGCCTACAAGGCGACCCGGCACTTGATCGAACTCGGGCATACCCGCATCGGCATCATCGATGCCGCCAACCAGCTCGGCAATCTCGAAAAGCGCGAAGGCTTCCTGTCGGCGCTCAAGCAAGCCGGCATTGCCTTCGATCCGGACCTGTCGACCGACCCGGAAGGCCATACCGTCATTCGCGGCTATCGCGCCATGGACAAGCTGATCGTCGCCGGCGGCAAACCGACCGCCGTGTTCGCCGCCAACGATTCCCTCGCCATCGGCGCTCTCAGATGGGCCCTGACCCATGGCCTCGGCGTGCCCGAGGACATCGCCATTGTCGGCTTCGACAATATCGAATTCGCCGAACATGCCGTCATTCCGATCTCGAGCGTCAACTATGCCATCGAAGAGGTGTCGACACAGGCCGTCGAGCGCCTTCTCGGCCTCATCGCCGCCGGCGATGCCCTGCCGGAGCCGGTCGTCACCCATCTCGAACCCGATCTCGTCATACGCGAGAGTACGACGGGACGGGTGGCCGCCAAGAACGAGAAAGCCTTCTGATCGAACCGGGACGCCTGCCGGGTCTCCGCATGGTCGCGGCTTGTTGAGAACAGTCGGCAGCCGTCTTTCATCCGCCGTTGCGGCGACGCGCCGCATCCGGACGCAAGGACGTGCCGCCGGAGGCTTGTCCGGCCTCAGCGGGCAACGGTCGCGTGTTGCCCGCCTGCAGGCAGATGGACGGCATTTTCTTCAATTGCCGATGGCAAGTGCAGCAAAGGCTTTGGTTCGGTGCGGCTAATATGAGGAATGGGAGCGCTTTGCAGCGTGCATGAGGGTATTGGACGCCAATGAGAAGCACGGGAAAACCGCCAGCAAGACGCGCAGACTCTCCCGAGTTGCGTTCGGAACAGAGTGGCTTCCTATGGGGAAATACCGAATTCCGCCACGAGACCGCCAATGCCTTCCGGTTGATCTTGCGCGGTTTCCTGGCTCCGGCCGCGGTCTATTACAGCATCATATTTGTCCTGCATTTCTTCTATGAAAGCGGTCACGGCCTGCTCTATCTCACCGGATTGTCCGGCACGACCGCCGTCGCCGCTATCCTCGTATACTGGCTGTTGCGCAAGCCGAGTGTGTCGCTGGTGCGAGTGGAACTCTATTCCCTGGCAATCTATGCCCTGATCTTCGCCAACATCCTGGTGCACCATCTTGTGCATCTGGAAGTGACGAAACTCGTCTATTTTGCGCTTTTGACCATGGTTGTCGCGGCCACGGGCGTGACGTTGCGGATCGTCATTCCGGTGGCAACGCTGTCGCTGGTGACGGCCATTTTGCTCGCCGGGCAGCAAGGGCCCGAAACGCAAGCCCAACTCGCGTTCATCGCTTTTGCCTCGTCCTTCGTGGCGACGGGCGTGGCGGGGCTGATGCGCGCCGCGATCAACAAGGAAATCCGGGCGCGCATGAAAGTCGAGCAGATGCACGAGGCGGCGCGGAAAGCCGCCGAAATCGACTTCCTCACCGGGCTGCCCAACCGGCGGAGCTTCTTCAGCCGGCTCGAAGCGCGTTTTGCCGATGCCGGCCAGGGCAGCCATCTGGCGCTCGGCCTCATCGATCTCAACGGATTCAAGCACATCAACGATCTTTACGGCCATGTTTTCGGCGACCAGCTTCTCAAGAAGGTCGGCCAGCGCCTCGCCGAGGCCAGCGCCGGAACGGCGCTCGTCGCCCGGCTGGGCGGTGATGAATTCGCCCTGCTCATCGAACAGCCGGTCAGCGATGCCGCCTTGCGCGCGCTCGGCAACCGAATCTGCGCCGCCGTTGGCGGGACTGTCGAGATCGAGGGGTCCGAGATCGCCGTCGCCGCGGCGGTCGGCTTCGCCCGACGGCTGGCGCATACCGCCGAGCCGCAAATGCTCTACGAATATGCCGATTTCGCCCTGTACCGCAGCAAGCATGTCGGCGGCGGCACTGTCGTGGTGTTTACCGCCGAGGACGAAGCGCAGATCGACGCCATCAAGAACGTCGAACACCATTTGTGCGTCGGCAAGCTCGATGCCGAGATGCATGTCGAATACCAGCCGCAGGTTCTTGTCGCCGAAAATCGCGTCGTCGGCTTCGAGGCGCTGGCGCGCTGGCAGAGCCCGACGCTCGGCACGGTCGCCCCGGACGTCTTCATCCGCGCCGCCGAGCGCTGCGGCGTGATGAACCGGATCACGCCGATTCTCCTGCGCAAGGCCCTGGCCGAGGCGCGCCAATGGCCGAAGGATATGCGCCTGTCGTTCAACCTGTCGGCGCGCGACGTCGTCTCCCCCGAAAGCATCGAGCAGATTTGCCAGGTCGTCGTCGAAAGCGGCTTTGCCGGCGACCGCATCGATTTCGAGATCACCGAGACCTCGATCATGACCGATTTCGAGCGCGTGCGCGATTCCCTCGCCCGCCTGCGCGACCTCGGCACCCATATCGCCCTCGACGATTTCGGCGTCGGCTATTCCAACTTCCAGCATCTCGACGAACTGGCGATCGACACGCTCAAGATCGACCGCCGTTTCGTCAGGAACCTCGGTTCGCCGGCCAACCCGGGCCGTGTCGTCAAGACCATGATCGAGATGTGCACCAATCTCGGCCTGACCTGCATCGTCGAGGGCGTCGAGACGGCCGCCGAACTGTCGGCGGTGACGACGGCCGGCGGTGCCATCGTCCAGGGCTATCACTTCAGCCGACCCATGCGGGCGGACAGGGTGCCGGCCTTCCTGGACCGTGCCCATTTCGATCCGGGCGAGCTGCGCGACATCGCCTGAGTGTCCTTGCCGGCGACAGGCTGCACGCTGCCACCGGATATGCGGCACCATTCGCGCTTTGCCACCTTGCCGAACGTGGCCGCTGACCTGCGGCCAAATCGGCGTCGGGGTTTACGGCAGGGTCACGCTGTTGCGGGATTCCCAGGCTTTGAGGGCGCCGACGCAGGCGCCGGTTTCGTCAAAGACGGCGAAGGCCTGAAGACGTTTGGCGGTGAAGTCGACGGGTTGGCCCGGCGCGGCGCTGGTGACCGGCGCAAGGTCCGAGCCGTCGCCTGGACCGGAGACGGCATAGACATCGAGCCACAGTCCGCCATTGTTCTGGACGCTCATCTCGGCGTCGCGATCCTCCGGCGGCTCGAACTGGATGCCGTGGCCGGCCGCGCAGGCATTGATCGCGTCCCGCGTATCCTGGTCGTCCGAGCCGCCAGTCCCCGACCTCGTGCCGTCGGACGGCTGCGGCATGTAGGCGTCGAGGCAATCATAGAAGGCCGTCTCGTTGTTGAAATTGGGCGAGGAGGGGTTTTCGTTGATCGCGACACAGGACTGCCAGTCGGCATCGGGCATTGCGTTGTAGACCGAGGTGTCGAGACCGCGCGGGTCCTTGGGGTCGTCGTACCAGTTGACAAAGCTCGGCTTGAAGCTGTCGAGACAATCGTAGAACGCGGTCTCGTTGTTGTAGGTCGGCGAGCCGATCGTCGTGTTGGCCGCCACACAGGCCTCCCAATCGGCGTCGAGAACCCCGTCATAAACGCTCATGTCGAGGCCGCGCGGGTCCTCGGGGTTGTCGTACCAGTTCTTGGGCTTGAAGCCGTCGAGGCAGTCGAAATAGGCCGTCTCGTTGTTGAAGGTGGCGGGGTTGTCGTGGTCCTCGTCGGCGGCGACGCAGATGTCGCGGTCGGCGGGAGCGAGGTCCAGATAGTCGTCCTCGACGCGCGGGCCCTCAGGGTTTTCCCACCACCTCTGTTCCCGGATGACGTTTATCGAGATGGGTTCGACGCGGGTCGATCCGTCTTGACTGGCAGCAAGGACAAAGAGCGGGAACGCTCCGCCGGCCAGGTTCGCCAGTTGTTGCGCGTCGTCGATTGCAACGCGTCCGGTGTCGAAATCGATGCGGAACGGGCCGCGCTCGATGATCTGGTTGCCGGCCTCGTCGGAGAGGACATAGTTGACCGACCCGGCCCCGCCATCGGCGTCGGAGGCGCTGATGGTGATCCCCACCGGAGCGTCCCAGGGCGCGAACTCGCCGACCTCGTCAGGACCGGCGTCGATATCGGCGAACGGCGATATCTCGAATTCGCCGATATCGCCCACGCTGATTTCGAACCAGCCCTGACGCACCGAGCCGTCCGTGCTCCGGGCTTCGGCGAGAATCGAGAGGCTCCGGCCCGCTTCGAAATCAACGGTACCGGCAACGGTGACGATGCCGGTATTCGGGTCGATGGCGACGGCACCACTGGCGTCGTCGGCAAGCGCGTAGTTGACTCGATCCGAGGTGTCGCGGTCAAAGGACGCGATCGTGATGCCGACCGGGGTTCCGAAGGCGGCATTTTCCGCAACGAAATTCCCGGCCGGGTCGGCATCGACCGGCGACTCGATATCGAACTCGTTGGCGTCGCGCACCGCGATCTCGAAGCGCGCGACGCTTTGCGAGCCGTCGCTGCTGGTCGCCTCGACATCGATGGCAAGGACCGGTGCGGTCTCGAAATCGAGCGCCTGGTCGAAGGCCACGCTCACCGCGCCCTTTGCCGGGTCGATGGCAAAGGCGCGGCCCGGATTGCTGTCCAGCGCATAGGCGACGCTATCGCTGGCATCGGGGTCCTCGGCAAATGCCACAATGCCGACCGGCGTGCCGGCCGGGGCGTTTTCGGCGACCTCGTCGAAGGCGGGATCGGTGTCGACGAGCGCCGAAATGCCGGCTTCGTTGGCGTCGGCGATAGCGATCTCGAAGCGTTGAACCGCAATCGAGCCATCCGAACTGCTGGCCCTGACCTCGATCGAGGCGACCGGCAAGGTCTCGAAATCGAGCGGGCCGGCCACCGACACCAGGCCATTGGCGACCCCGATGGCGAAACTGCCGCCGGTGGAATCGGTCAGATCAAACGTGACTCGCGTGCCTGCATCCGCATCGGTCGCCGAGGCGACGATGCCCACCTCCGTGCCAGGTGGGGCGGACTCCACGACCGTGTCCGGCCGCGCGTCGAGGTCGGTGATGGCGCTCAGAGCGAACTGGTTGACCGCGGCAACGGCAATGGTGAAGCGCGCCCGCGAGGACGAACCGTCGCTGCTTTCGGCGGCGACTTCGATTTCGTAGTCGCCCGGGTTCGGCGCGCGATTGGCGAGGGTTGCGACACCGCTGCGCGCGTCGACGGCGAACAAATCGGACTCGCGTCCGACCAGCCGATAGGTCACCGTGTCGGCGCCATCGCCGTCGAACGCCTGCGCCGTGAGGCCGACTGGCGAACCGACGGGCGCCGTCTGGTCGAGCTGGTTGGGGCGTGGATCGTTGTCCGTCACCGCGCCGACAAGGAACTCGTTGGCGTTCGTGAGCGCGATCTCGAAGCGCTTGCGGCTCGATGAACCGTCCGTGCTGGATGCAAGCACTTCGATGGAATGGCTCTTTGCCTGCTCCCAGTCGAGCGTGCCGGCAATGGTGACGATGCCCGACACGGGATCGATGGCGAAGAGGCCGCCGGCAGTGTCGGACAGCGAGTAGGTCACCCTGGCCTCGGCGTCGGGATCAACGGCGAAAGCGGTAATGCCAACGGGTGAACCGATGCGCGCGGCCTCGGAGACGGGATCCCCGGCATCGGCAGCGCCGTTGGTGATCTCGCTGACGCCACCCTCGTTAACGTCATTGATCCTGATGTCAAAGAAGGCCGTCTGCGTCGCGGAATCGGCGCTGGACGCGATCACGCCGACGACAAGATGTGCGATCGCTTCCCGGTCCAACGCGCCCGCGACGGTCACGATGCCGGTTAGCGGATCGATGGCGAACGGCCCGTCGGCACGCAGGCTGTAGGTGACCTGATCATCGGCGTCCGAGGCGCGGGCCGTGATGCCGACCGGCGTGCCGATCCGGGCGCTTTCATCAACCGCATCGGCGACCGGGTCGGCGTCCGAAATGGCGGAAAGCGCCGGCGACAGGACGCCCCATTGTTTGAGCGTGCCGTCGGGCTTGGTCGTGAAGAATTCCTTGGTTCCGTCGGGATTGAAGATGAGGTTGAGCTCGATCCGCCCGCCCGTTTCCCTGACGACGCAATGCGCCAGCGCGTCGGCGCCATAAAGGCTGTCGTAGCGCCTCGGATCGAAATCGATCTCGATGCGCGAGGGACGGGTATTGGTTCCCGAGATGCCGAGAAGCTGCGGCGCCGGCGCCGGCAGGCGTTTTCCGCGCGCATCGAAGTCGCCGAGTTTCCAGATGCCGGAAATCGCCTCCGCCGCAACGATGCCGCCGGGGCCGCACTGGCTGAGCTTCTGCCGGCTGCGCAGATCAGCCAGCGCTTCGTCCATGTCGTTTTTGACGGCGCGGTCGTCGGCGTTCTTTTTCGACTGCGCGTTGGTCTGCGCCTTGTCGTTGAGATAGACCCGGTCGGTCGCGATGTCACTGCCGGTGAAAACGCCGACGCAATTGCCGGCGGCATCGGTGACGGAGATGACGTCGCCGCCGGTCATGCCGAACTGGCTGTGTTCGCCTGATTTCGGCGTGCGGAATGTGTCGGTGGTGCTGCCTTCCAGCGTGACCTTCGGGCCGGCCTGGCGCGTCGGCTCGCCATCCTCGTTTATGCCGTAGAACGACACCCAATTGAGGGTCATCGGCGACGGACTGCGATTGATGAAGTCGACAAGGCGCCCGCCCTCAAGTCTGGGAGTCGAGGCGGCGCGGCCATAGACGGCGCAATTGTTGCCGAGCTGGATTTCGTTGAGGTTGCCGGCACGGATGCCGCCCGGGGCCCTTGTCGGCGCCGCGACGGCTGTGTTGACCGCGACGCTGCCGTCGCCGAACGTCCAGCCGTTCCCATTCGCGCCGTCGTCCATGCGCTTGACCGCGACGCAGGTCCTGTCGGCGCCGAGGATGGCGTAGAACGAGCTGTTGAAGTCGATGAGTTGGCGCGTCTCGCCGGGCTTGATGACAATCGACGGCCGCGCTGTGTCATGCTCGCCGCCATAGCCAATCCAATAGGCGAAAAGGTCGGTCGGGCCGGAATTGGACACCGGCCGCGTCAGGCCCGTGCGCCGGTCGGCATACCTGTCCGATTTGACGCGGCCGAGCGTCAGACAGCCGTTTTCGCGGGCGCTGGGTGAGAGGTAGCCGCGCGTGGTGATCGGATGGCTGCCGTCGCCGAAATCGAAGCCGTAGCCATCGCCCTTGCCCATCTCGACGATGCCGACGCATTTCTCGTCGGCGTCGAGGACGACGAACTTGCGTCCCCATCCGTCTTCGAGCAGGCCCGTCGATCCGGGCGCGACCTGCAGCACGGGAATGGGATTCTCGTAGGCACCGGAATAGGCGCCGTTCGTGCGGGCGACCTCATAGGCGAAGATCGGCCTGGGCCCTGAATTGGCCAGCACCTGGGTGAATTTCGACGACGAGGGGCTATAGCTCGGCGATGAGACGAAGCGGTGGACGTCGCACTGATTGGCGATCTGCGTCGGGCTGAGCTGTTCGGTATAGTCGACGCTGACGACGACGCGGCCGGGATAGCTGACGGAAACCAAGCGCTTCGGATCGGCATCGCTGACCAAACTCGGTCCGGTGACCGGGGTCGGGAATTCCGAGCGGCGCTCGGTCACGCTCGTGTTGGTCGCCACCACGCCGACGCACTGGTTGTCCTCGCCAACGAGGACGAAGGCGTCGCCCCTAAAGCCGGAGAACGAAGTCAGCCTGGCGAGCGGCACGGGTCCGAGGAATTCGGCATTGGCGCCCTTGGGGTTGACGCGATAAAGCCCGAGCGTCGCCTTGGCCGCCCGCGCCTTTTCGCCGGGTGTGGCCTGCCACGACAACTGGGCTGGCAACGCATAGGCATCGACAAAGATCGGCTGGTTCAGCGCCCGCAGCGCCGGGTCGAAGACGCCGGGCGCGCAGCGGTTGGCGATCTGGGCCGGCGTGAATTTGATCCTGGAATAGTCGTAGGTGTAGTCGGTCTTGTCGACGATCTGGGAGCCCCAGAACACGGATACCGTCGAATACGGGTCAACGAGATAGACCGACTTGTCGCCATTGGCGGCAAAGCGCAGGTCGATCGTCATCTCGGGCGCGGTCTTCAAGCGCGCGGCCGTGGCGGCATCGAAAGTCACGGTTGCCGTGCAGCCGGTGACGGCCTTCCAGCGCGCGGTCCAGGCCCGGCCGTTCGATATGCCGCTCAAGGTGCCGTCGGCAGCGAAAACCCATCCGGCGCCCGGCGCCATGTCGAGAACGTTGCCGCGGCTGTCCTGCGGCCAGAAGGTCCAGACGCCAGCAAGGTTTTGCTGATCCTGATCGGGACCCCATCTGTTGGAAAGCCCGTATTCGGCGTTGCACAGGGCCGGGTCGTTTTTCCGCTTGTCGCGGTTGAGCTGCTGGTTGGCGGCAAGGCGCGCATCGTCCAGCTTCCTGATCGCGGCAAGCCGTTCGGCCTCGCGCCTGGCGTCGCGGGCCTGGCGCATGGCTTCGAGCGATTGCGGATTGGCCCTGGCCTCCTCGTCGGGGACCGGCACCCCAAGCGTTCTTCTGAGGTTTTCGAGGTCATCGCGCGCCCTGTCGTTCATGTCCGCATAGTTGACGAAGGCGTCGGTCCTGATCCCGACAAAGGCGCGAGCGCTGTTCGAGGCCATGGTGTGGAACACCAATTCCGGTCCGGGCGTGTCGCCGAGATAGGCGACGAAACTGCTCGTCACCTCGGTGCCCCTGGCCGTCTGGGCCGGGTGCATGGCGGCGTCCATCTTCACTTCGAACCGCCGGTCGCCGAGATAGGTCCAGGTGCCGAGCGTCGTATAGACCTTCCGGCCCTGCGGGATCAGCACCTTGCCGTCGGAGGTCATGAACCAGAGCGTGTCGCCGACATAATTGCCCTTGTACGACCATTGCTCGTTCGTCTTGAAGCCTTCCGGATAGGGTTTGCCGTTGACGGGGTCGATGAAGGCCCGGGCAAAATGCCGGTTCAGCCCGGTCACGCGCCACGAGCCGACGAAATCGGCCTTGGCGGCGGCGATGGCATCGGCGGATTCCGTCTGCGACCCGCCCGCGTCCTCCATCTTCTCGAGCCAGAATTTGGGGCCGGCGCCGGACGGGGTGGCGACATTGGCCTCGGCGCGGTCGCCATTGAGCGACTCGGTGAAGGCGATGACATCGCTCGCGAGCGTCGTGCCGGGATAGTCTCGGGCATATTGATAGGCGAGGACGGCATTGCCGACCTGCCATATCGGCAGGAAGACTTCCGGCAGGTCGCCGTCTTTGCTGTTCTGCTGCGGGCGCAGGTCGAGATAGACCCCGCAGCCCTCGGCCGGCGTGACCTCTTTTTCGAAATAACTATCGTCGCCGGGCTGGGCATAAGGGTCGCTCTTGTCGTCGTCCTTGACGTAGCTGGCCGAGTACCACCGTCCCCGGTCGGTTTTCGGCACCGGGCTCCAGCCGCCGGAATAATTGGGCGTGTTGACGTTGCCATCCTTGGAAAAGATGTAGGTCGCGGTGCGCGTCCGATCCTGTTGCAGGTCGTCGGTATAGCCGCCGACTCGCCACTGGCCATCGAGCAGGGCTGCATAGTCGACCGTGCCGGCCGTGCAGCTCGCCGCGAGATCGGACTGGAATTTTTGTGCCTTGCCGATCAGGTCGAGGCCCATAGGGCCGAACTTGCCGATGATGGCCTTCTGGATGTTGGTGCGCATGTCGAGATCGGCGATCGATTGCTCGAATGCCTTGACCTTGGCGTCCATGGCCCATTCGCGCATGCGGATTCGATCGCAGGCGGCGTCTGAACGGCCGGCCTCGACCTCGAGTCTGTGATCCCCGTTCAGTGACACCATGTCGAAACTGATGGTGTAGAGACTGCCTTCGGACTTTTGGTAGATGAAGGCGTCCGCATAGGTCTCGCGCGCGGTGGTGAGGTCCTTGGTCGCGGCGACCAGATGGCCCATGTCGTCGTCATTGCTTGCGTAATCGTATTCGATCAGGCCGATATCGATGCCGCGCTGGCGGCTGAAGAGCATGGTCACCCCGACCGGCAGGGTCTCGCCCTTGCTGATATCGCGATGATCGCCGCCGCCTCTTGGCCAGACGCTCTGGCCGTTGAAGGTGATTTCGAGCGAATCGTCGGTATCCTCGATCAGCGGATTGAGCAGGCGCTTGATCCAGCCTGGATTCATCAGAAACAGGTCGGCATAGGCCTCCCCAAGGCTGCGTTCCGCCGGCCCCGCCTCGGCCTCGCCCAGCACCTGCAGCAAGTCCTTGGTGACACCCGATTCCTGCGAGAGATCGCCGGCGGTGATGATGCCCTTGCGCAAGGGCAGGAAATACGGCTGGAAGGCGGGAACATCGACCTCGCAGAGCGCTTCGTCGCCCTTGGCCTCGGCGCTGTTCTTTGCCGCCTCATGGGCCTCCATCTGCTTGACCAGTTCCTGGGTCCTGGCCAAGCCAAGCGCATCGGCTTCGGCATCGAGACGATGGACCGCTTCAATACTGCCAGCGGTCGCCGACGTGACGAGATCGCTGCCACTTAGGGTTGTCGCGAGGTCGGCCAGCATCTGCGCCTTGGCTTCGGCCTGCGACACCTGACGGGCGACGGTTCGCGCGTTGTTGATCGTCGCCTTGAGGTTCTTGAAGGTCAGGTCGATCTTGGCGCGACGCAGATAGCCCAGATAGAGGTTTTTCTTCTTGAGCAGGGCGGTGGTGACCTTTGCGGTGATTTTCGCCCACACCTTTTTTGCGGCGGTCGAGATCACGCTCTTGGATGCCGTCTTGGCGGCGCTTTTGCCGACCAGCTTTTCGGCGATCGAATAGGCGATTCCCTTGAGGCTGAGTTTCGCCAGTTTCTTGCCCGCCAGCGTTCCGCCCTTCTTGATGGCGGCCTTGATGGCGGACAGGGCGCCGGTGCTGTAAAGCATCGGTCCGAAATCCGCCGTCAGTTCGAGACCCTTGAACAGGGCGTCCGTCGCGCCATCGGTGCCGGTCGAGGTCTGCACCGCCTTGACGGACGAGATGGTGGCGGCGGCAAGGTCGCGGCCGGGACCCGGCTCGAAATGCCAGACGAAGCGTGGGTCGTCGAAATTGGTCTTTCCGTGGCGGCCGGAATTGGCGATGGCGAGGGTTGCGCCGCGCCCGCCCGGAACGAGGCTGCGGATCGTGACCTTGCTCTGGCCGGGATGGAGGATGTTGCTGGATGCTGCCGCGATATTGCGCCGGTCATCGCCCTCCGCGGCCTTGTCCGGAGAAAGGATCAACCATTGCTGCGAGGAATCGCCGATATAGGGAATGGTTGCCGTCGTTCCCCCGGCGCTGACCAGAGCCAGGCCGGTCGCGGCGTTGAAAATGCCCTCACCGCGCGCATGAAGCGTGCCGGGTTCGTAGACGATCCACAAAAAGCCGTCGTCGTTTGGATCGAGTGGTGCCATCACGACATTCCGGCTGTCGGCCTTGAGGTAAAGGCCGTTGGCGTCGTTGCGGATGCGCACCGTCTTGGCCGGCTCGAAGCCGTCCGGCGTATAGCCTTCGCGCACATACTCCTCCGTATGCGCGAGGTTCAACGTCATCAGTGCTTCGTTTTCGGCGTCGGCGGCCATTTGCGCCAGCAGCTCGGCATCGTCGGCGGTCTGGGCCAGTGCCTCGGCGTCGCTCGGGGGGGCACTGCCGGCTTCCTGAGCCAGCACGAACTGGGTCAAAAGCAACGCGACGACCACGATGCCGACGAGACGGCGGAACAGCGTCATAGCCATTTCTGCCACAGCTCGCCCTTGCCGACGCAATCGTCGGCGAAATTCCCTCCGTCGGGCATGGCCTGCACGCAAAAGCGTCGCGGACTGCCATCGGCACTCGGCGAGCCGCAATTGGTGCAAACAAGGCCCGGGGGATTGAGCACGTCGAGATTGTCGACATTGGCGAAGCGGATGTCGAACAGGTTCGAGACACCCGCCATGCGGGCATTGCCGAGATTGGCGCCGACAAAGCTCGTGTCGAGCAGCGTCGCGCCGATCATGCTGACCCCGGACAGGTCGGCACCGTAAAAGAAGGCGCGGGTGAGGTTGGCGCCTTCAAGATTGGCGCCGGCGAGATTGGACCCGGCGAAATAGCTGCCCGTCAGGTCAGCGCCTTTGAGGCTGGCACTTTTGAGATTGGCCCCCGACAGGTCGCCATCGGCGAGCTTTCGGCCGGAAAGATCGGCGCCCGACAGGTCGCAGTTCTCGCAGCTGCCGGTTTTTGAAAGCCGCGCCAGGTCCGCCGCGTCGAAAGCCGGCGCGGCGGACGGAATCAAGGCAATGAGCGCGATCGCTCGAATGGTCAGCGCAAGGCTCAAATCCCGGAATACGGCGAACCCGTCCTTCATGGTCGGGACGGACCTATGCGTGCTCATCAGGGCATGCCGTTCCGCATGTGCCTACCACCCGTATTCGCCCACACAGGCCTCGAAGTCGCTGCCGCCGAGGTCGGGATAGGACGCCGCGCAGGCGCCGACATCACTCTCGCACTGGCCGCCGGTATCGCCGTGTTGAGACTGGCATTCCTGGGAAATCAGGTCCGACACACGGGCGGAGCCATCCCCTGACGGCGCGGCATAGACCTGGCCATCGGAAGACTGTCCGTTGTCGGAGGCGGCCGGATCACCATAGGAGGTCTGGTCGTTCTGGGCCTCAGCCTTGCTGGTCCGCACGGCTTCGAGGCAGTCCCAATAGCTCTGGGTGCCAAGGCCGTAGGTCTCGCAGCCGGCGCGTTCCTCGTCGCTGAGGTCGGGATAACTGGATGCCGCGGCGTCGCGGATCGCCTGCTCGTCGTTCTGCGGGTTGAGGTCGGCACCCATCTGCGGAGTTTCGTCCGCCAACTGCGGAGTACCCTGGGACGGAGCGCCCCCCGCCAGCACGGCGTCCTTGGCAGCCTTCATGCACGCGTAATAGTCGGCGTCATTGGGATTGTTGAGATCGCAATATTGCTGGTCGGCGGCGCCGACCATCGAATAGTCCTCGGCCGACGAATCCTCCTGGCCGTCGGCACCGAAGGCGTTCGGATCAGGTCCGCCCGCCTGGGCGTTGGCGTGCTCGGCCTGCATCTGCGCGACGCCGACGCAGTCGAGCAGGGCGCCAATATCGGGCATGGTCTGGGCCCAACAGGTGTTGAGCGTGTCGCGGGTCACCAGCGAATGGTCGTCGTTCTTGCGGGAATCAGTGGTGTTGAGCTCGCCGATCGCCATCCCCACCACGCCGCTATCGACGCAGCTCTTGTAGTCCTGCGACCCCTCGCCGTAGCTCTGGGCGCAGGACTGGTAGAGGCCGTTGGGGATGGACGACCCGTCGGGCATGTGCAAGGGGTTGAGGTCGACATCACCGGGGCCGCCGTTTGCCAGCACAGCGGCCTTCCTGCCGTTCATGCAGATATAATAGTCGCCATCGGCCGGATTGTTGACGTCGCAATCGTGCTCGTCAGCGTCGCTGACCATCGAATAGTCGTTCTGCGCATTGGGATCGATCTCCGGGTTGTCTTCCTGCCCGTCGGCGCCGAAGGCGTTCGGATCGGGTCCGCCGCCGGGCGCCGGCGCCATCTGCGCGGTTTCCGTCGCGACCCTGTATCGACCGGTTTGCTGGTCGAGGCAGTCGAAATAGGCCGGCGTGTTGGAATTGCCCTGGGTGGCGCAATATTGATAGGCGCCGTTCCCGGTCGGCGATCCGTCGGCCAGGGTCGAATAGTCGTCGAAGCTCCTGAGATCGGTGCCGGGAGGGACCAGTTTCCGCAACTCGCCATCGAGACAATCGTAGTATTTGGCGTTGGTCGGATTGGCATTGGAGCAGGCGGTGAGCACGGCCTGGCCGAGCTGGTTGTAGGAGCGATAGATGCGGGGTTCGGGAAGCGAGACTGTCCCGCCCGAGGCGACGAAATCGTCCATCTTGCCATCGAGGCAGGCATAGTAGTCGACGTCCGCCGGATTGGCCGTGTTGCAGGCATCCACGGCTTGCGGGTCGAGTGCCGAATAGTCGGCGTAGCGGCCCATCGGCGCGCCGTCTTCCTGACCGTCAGCACCGAAAGAATTGGGGTTCGGCCCGCCACCCATGGCCGTCCCGATATTGGGGTTTCCGGTCGCCACCTGCGGACCGCCATTGGGCCCCGGGCCACCCGGACGCACCGGGCCAGCGGGGCGCACCGGACCGGTCGTCGTGGTGCCGGCGGTCGGCCGCGTGGGGCCTGCCGATGTCGACCGGGTCGGACCCGAAGGCGATGCCGTCGCGACGAAGGGACAGGCCCCCTTGAGGCCGGCGATCGGAGCGCCGAAATAACAGGTGCCCCCGCCCCACTGGTAGCCGGAGGTGCCGTCGGGCATGCGGATCTTGAACCAGGGATAGCCCTGGTAGGTGTTGGCGCCAGTCTCCAGAAGGGTCAGGGTCTGGCCATTGCCGGTCGACCCGATCTTGGTTGCGCTGGCACTTGGCGCATTGCGGACATTGCTGCCGAACGAGCCTGCGGCAATCGGGAAGCCGCCGCTGCGCTGCGGCCCCGCACCGGCCGGCGGCGTGGCGGTTGTCGGCGGAGCTGTGGTTGTCGGCGGCCGGCGCTGCGGTCCCATATTGGTTGCCGGTGGCGTCGCGGTGGGCGGCGTGGTGGCCGTCGGCGGCCCCCGCCGGGGCGCCGGTCCGGTCGTCGGTGTCGTTGGTGTCGTGGGGGCCGTCGCGGTCGGCGCGCTGGTGCCCGACGGACGCCGGATGATTGCCGGTCCGCTGCCTGGGCCGGCCGGCGCCGTGGCGACGGGGGTCGTGCCCGGGCCCGCGCCGGGAACGCCGCGCTG
>JAHJQZ010000168.1 GCA_018818925.1 Alphaproteobacteria bacterium | reverse complement strand
TGGTGCCGCTCGAGGCGACCGCGATGACAACGTCCTCGGAAGCGAGCGCGGACAGGGCCGCTTCGAGCCCGGCGCTGTCGTCTTCGGTGGCGCCAGGCATGGCCGAAGTGACCGGCATGCCGCCGGCCATCACGATTCGCACCCGTTCCGGCGCGATGCCAAACGTGCCGCCGAGTTCGAGCGCGTCAGCCGCGGCGAAGAGCCCGGACGAACCGGCGCCGACATAGTAGAGCGAACCGCCCGACCGAAGGCTTTGCGCCATGGCCCGGGCGCCGTCCGAAATGGCGGCGATGGCCGTTAGAACCGCCTTTGCCGCCTCGATCTGCCCTTCGACGAGAATGTGCGCGACTTGCTCGAGCGGCCGCAGTTCGAGGCCGCTTGCCATATCGTGCAGTCTTTCCGTGGTCGGTGAGGGCATGCAAGTCTCCCGCAATCCGAGTAGCATACCTATTAGATACCTATTGTCTACCAGTTTTTTCCGCCCGGGCGAGTTCCTGGGGGATATCCGCCTTTCCGGGCGTCAACGACGATGAAAGGGTCTTTCTTTTCGGCGAAATGTATCTTATTGGTATCTTCATGTGCTCACGACGCGCTTCACCCGTTATCGCCATCGACGGCGGCGGAACCCGCTGCCGTCTGGTGCTTGACGGGCCGGACGGCCGCCACATGGTCGAGGTCGGTTCGGCCAATATCAGCACGGATTTCGACGCCGCGATCGCCGAGATCGCCACCGGGCTTGCGGCGCTGGCCAAGGCGGCGGGCACCGGGATCGCATCGCTGCTCGGGCTTTTCGCCTATGCCGGTCTCGCCGGCGCGATCGATGCCGCCATCGCGGCGCGGGTTGCGGCGGCGCTGCCGCTTCGTCGGGTCCGGGTCGAGGACGACCGGCCCTCGGCGCTGCGCGGCGCGCTTGGATCGCGCGACGGCGCCATCGCGCATTTCGGCACCGGTTCGTTCTTTGCCATTCAGGTCGGCGGCAGGATGCGCCTGGCGGGTGGCTGGGGCTCGCGGCTCGGCGACGAAGGCTCGGCCTTCTGGGTCGGGCGCTCGGCGCTGTCGGCAACGCTCGAGATGGTCGACGGGCTGATCGCCCCGTCGGATCTGACCAGGGACTTGCTGGAACGTTTCGTCTCGGCCGGCGGCATCGTCGCCTATGCCGCTCGTGCCACGCCGGCCGAGATCGGCGCAATCGCCAGAACCGTTACCGAAGCCGCCTCGATGGGCGATGCGGCCGGCCGCGCCATCCTCGGAAGCGGTGCCGATTACATCGCTCGGGTCGCCGACCGGATGGGCTGGGTGCCCGGCATGGCGCTTTGCCTGACCGGCGGCCTCGGCCCCGCCTATCGCGACTACCTGCCGACGGCGCTCTCCGGCGCGCTTGTCGCGCCCATGGCGGCGCCGATCGAGGGGGCCGTGGACCTGGCACGCGCCTTCGCGGCGGAAGGCGCAAGATGACGATCGCTGAGCATTTGCGCCCCAGCGACTGGCTGAGACCCGACGGCGGACCGCGCTACACGCAATTGCGCAACCGATTGCGGGACGCAATCAGGACGGGCATCCTCACGCCGAACGCCTCGCTGCCGCCGGAGCGCGAGATCGCCGAGATCACCGGGCTCTCCCGGGTCACCGTGCGCAAGGCGATGCAGGACCTCGTCGATGAGGGCCTCGTCATGCAGCGGCAGGGATCGGGATCCTTCGTGCGCGAGACGGTCGCCAAGGTCGAGCAATCGCTTCTGAACCTGACCTCGTTCACCGAAGACATGGCGCAACGGGGGATGCAAACCACTTCGCTCTGGCTCGAGCGCGGCATCGTCCGGGCGTCGCCGCGCGAGATCGAGGTGCTGGGGCTGATGCCGGGGGCGTCGGTGGCGCGGGTCTACCGGCTCAGAGCGGCGGACGGCCGGCCGCTGGCGCTCGAAAGGGCGACCCTGCCGCTCGACATCCTGCCCAATCCGCTCGTAGTCGAAACCTCGCTCTATGCGGTCCTCTCGCGCGACGGCCATCGTCCGGCGCGCGCGGTCCAGAGGTTCACGGCGCTCAATCTCGGGCCGGAAGAGGCCGAACTGCTGCATGTGGCGCCCGGCACCGCCGCCCTCGGCATAGAGCGCACATCATTTCTCGACAGCGGGCAGGTGGTGGAATTCACCCGCTCGATCTATCGCGGCGATGCCTATGATTTTGTCGCCGAGCTTGGCCATCCGACTCGATAGGACAGCACATGAGCAACCCAACGACACAGATGCGGCGCGAGATCGAGGAAATACCCGCCGCATTGGCCCGATTGCTCGACCAAGGTGCCGGAGCCATCCGCGCCATTGCCCGGGAAGCAGCGCGGCGCGACCCGCGCTTCCTGATCTCGGTCGCCCGCGGATCGTCCGATCACGCCTGCACCTATCTCAAATACGCCAGCGAATTGCTGCTTGGCCTGCCGATGGCCTCGGTCGGGCCGTCGATCGCATCGATCTATGGCGTCAAGCTCAAGGCCGAGGGCAGCCTGTGCCTTGCCATTTCCCAATCCGGCAAGAGCCCGGACATCGTCGCCCTGACCCAAAGCGTCCGCGAGAGCGGGGCCTATGCCATAGCGATCACCAACGATGCGGCCTCCCCGCTCGCCGCTTCCGCCTCGGCGACGCTCGGCATCCACGCCGGACCGGAAACGAGCGTCGCCGCGACCAAGACCTTCGTGACCTCAATGGTAGCCGGGCTCTGGCTGATGGCGGAATGGCGGCAGGACGGCGCGCTCATCGCCGCGATCCACGACCTGCCCGGGGTGCTCGACAAGGCGGTGCGGTGCGACTGGACGCCCCTTGTCGACGCGATCACCGGCGATTCGCTGTTCACGCTCGGGCGCGGCCCGAGCTGGGCGATCGCCAACGAGGCGGCGCTGAAGTTCAAGGAAACCTGCCGCATTCACGCCGAGAGCTATTCCTCGGCCGAAGTTCTGCACGGCCCCGTCACGATCGTCGGCTCAGGTTTCCCGGTCATCGGCTTTGCCGCCGCCGACAAGGCCGAGGCGACGCTGATCGAGGTGGCCGAACAACTCGCCGAAAAGGGCGCGCGCGTTTTCGTCACCTCGGACAGGGTGCGTCGGGCCGAGCGGCTCGAACACGTACGTTCGCGCCACTGGCTGACGGATCCGATCCCGCTGATGGTTTCGTTCTACGCCATGGTCGAGCGAGTCGCAGCCCGGCGGGGCATCAATCCCGACACGCCGCGTCATCTCAAAAAGGTCACCGAAACGCTATGACGCATTCCGTTTTCACCTTTCGCGGCGGCCTGGTCTTCGACGGCAGGACGCTGAACACGGGCTACGCCCTCCGCCTCGAGAACGGCGTCGTAACCGCTCTGGACCGGGACGACCGGGTCGCATCGGCCGGGTTTGAGATCGATTTGAACGGCGACATCCTCGCGCCCGGCTATGTCGACCTGCAGGTGAATGGCGGCGACGGGCTGATGTTCAACGACGATCCCTCGCCAGAAACGCTTCGGCGCATGGCCGCGGCGCACCGTCGCCTCGGCACTGAAGCCATCCTGCCGACGCTGATCACCGATACGCGGGAATTGACCCTTGCCGCCATCGACGCCGTCGAAAAGGCTGTCGCCGAACTGGGCTCGGGAATTCTCGGGATTCATACCGAAGGTCCGCATCTTTCCCTCGCCCGCAAGGGCGCGCACGACCCGGCGCTGATCCGGCCGATGACGAACGAGGACCTCGAAACCCTGGTCGCGGCCGCGTCCCGCCTGCCCGTGCTGATGGTGACGATCGCGCCGGAAAACGTCACACTCGACCAGGCCGCAACACTGGCCGGGGCCGGCATTGTGTTGTCGCTCGGCCATTCCGACGCCGATTACGACACCTGCCTCGCCTACCAGAAGGCCGGGGTCCGCTGCGTCACCCATCTGTTCAACGCCATGCGTCAGCTCGGCAACAGGGAACCGGGCGTCGTCGGCGCCGCGCTCGACAGCGGCGGGCTTTCCGCCGGGCTGATCGCCGATGGCATCCACGTCCATCCCGCCGCGATGCGCGCCGCCTTCGCGGCCAAGCGCGGGCCGGGCGAAATCTTTCTCGTCACCGACGCCATGGCGCCGGCGGGCACGGACATCGCGACGTTCGAGTTGAACGGGCGAACGATCACCCGCACCAACGGGCGCCTGACGCTCGCCGACGGCACGCTTGCGGGCGCCGATCTCGATTTGACGCGGGCGCTCAACGTTCTGGTCAATACGGTCGGGCTCTCGCTCGAACAGGCCCTTCGCGCCGCGACCTCGATCCCGGCCGCCATTGCCGGGTTCGCGGGAGGACGGCTCGGCGTGGGATCAAAAGGACTGGTGAATCGCATCGGCAAGGATCTCGCGTCCTGTGTGCCGGCCGTGCCGTCGGCCTGATCCGGACGGGTCGGTTGCAAACCGTCCCGCTCGGCCTTGCGGCGCCGGATCGCCTCAGGGGAAAGGCGGCATGAAGACCGGGATGATCACGCTCAGTTCCTCGAATGCGCCGCGCCATTTCCGGTAGTACTCGCCGCCAAGGGGCTCGAGCCGAGCGCGATCCGAGATGCGGATCACGCCGCGTTCCGTCTCGACGATGCCCTCGCGCGCGAATTTGGACAGTGCGGTCGTGACGGTCGCCCGGCGCAGGCCGAGCAGGTTCGACAGCGTTTCATGCGTGATGGGGATATCCGCGTGCTGCAGCCTGTCCATGGCAGTCAGCAGCCACAGCGCTATTGACCGATCGGCGCGGTTGTTTTTTGCGCAGGCGATGGCCTGCATGAGGATCTGATCCAGGAACCTGCCGTAGCGCAGCATCGACTGGCGCACGCAGCTATATTGCGTGAACGCTTCCTGAAGGTTGATGCGCGGCACATGCGTGGCGCTACCGGACACAAGCCCGACAACGTCGCCCTCGCAATTGAGCCCGTATGACAGAAGCGGCAGCCCGAAAAACCCCTCTCGTCCGACGGAAAGCACTTCCACGGCGCGCTCGCCCGCAACCGCGGACAGGACCGACAGGATGCCGGTCTGGGGAAAGATGAAATGCGTGAAGGGATCGCCATCGCGGCACAGCTTTTCGCCTGCCGTCATGTCGATCGTGACCGATCGCTCCCTAACGAAAGTCCATGCGTCCTGTGTCCAGGTTCGAATGATCAGATTTTCCGGTTCCGCCACTGTTGTTCCGAGAGTTCATGCGTCCCGCATTTCGCCCCCTACACCCGAAATGCGGCATAGAACCGGAATTCTCCGGGGAAAACACAAATTAATGCATTAGTAAGTACGCTTACGTACAGTCGTAAGTACAACATCGGACGTTTGGTCGTGTCATGATACTGCCAGTCGCGATTGTCTGTCGCCTTTGTGGGCCTGGTTGTTGCCAATGACCTTGAGCCCGCTGTCCGCCCCGCCCCCGGAAATACACGATGTCGGCCTGGTGCTGCACGACGAACACGGGCGCGTGGTGGACGCCAACGCGATTGCAGCGAACATTCTCGGCATCGATCGGGAGGACCTGATCGGCATCGACGCCGGAACGCCGTATTGGCGGCTCGAAAACGGCGCGCATGCCGAAGTCGGCGACAGATTCCAGCCGCCCCTTCCGGCGAACCATCACAACGGCGACGTCATCGCCATTCACACGCGATCCGGCGGCGTTCGACAACTCAAGGTCAGCGTGCAGCCCTACGCCTTCGCCGGGCGGGACGGGTCGATGGTGTGCCTCATCGATCTGACCGATGCCTGGCGCAGGTGTCGCCGCTGCGCGCCCGCCGATGATGCGTCCTATGACGCCCGCCATATGGCCGAGGCCTTGAGGGACGCCGTGCGCCGCGACGAGATCGAGATCGCGCTGCAGCCACAGATTCGGATCGCGACTGGAGAGATCGCCGGCTTCGAAGCCTTGGCGCGCTGGCGCTGGCAGGAGCGCGACGTCCCCCCAGAGCAGTTTATCGCGCTCGCCGAACAAACCGGCCTCATGCCCGATCTGGGGCGTAATGTCCTGCGCAGGGCGCTTTTCGCGCGGCGGATCATGGTTCAGGCCGGCTACGATCCGGGCGGTGTCGCCATCAACGCGTCGGCGGCCGAACTCAGCCAGGCCGACTACGCCAGCATGGTGTGCCGGTTGCTGGACCGGCAGGGCGTGTCGCCGCATCACCTCGAGATCGAGATCACCGAAAACGTGCTTCTCGAGCGCGCGGCGACCGCGCTCGCGCGGACGCTGGATGCGCTGCACGCGCTCGGCGTGCGCATCGCCCTCGACGATTTCGGCACCGGCTACGCCTCGCTCAAGCATCTCAAACAGTTCAGAATCAACCGGCTGAAGATCGACCGGTCGTTCGTGACCGGCATTCCGGGCAATGCGGACGACACGGTCATCGTCAGGGCGATGATCGATCTCGCCCATGATCTCGACATGGACATGGTCGCCGAAGGTATCGAGACCACCGAACAACTCGCCTTTCTGGCCGAGCATCGCTGCGACGTCGGGCAGGGCTTTCTTCTTGGCAGGCCGGCAAGCCTTGAACAGGCTCGCGCATTTATGGCCAGCCAGACCCACCAACGGCAGGACGCCGGGTGATGTCGCCGTGCCCCGAACGGGCAAAGCGGGATCGCCAAATTGCTGAAGTGCAACGGAGAACACTTATGATTACCTGGTTCAACAACTTGAAGGTTAGTGCCAAGATCGGATTTGGGAGCGGCCTGATACTGGCGCTCCTCATTGTCGTGGCCGCGATCGCCTATTACGGGCTGACGCTGGCCAATGGCGAGTTCGGCACCTACCGCCAGATCGCTCGCCAATCCAATGAACTGGCGCGCATCCAGGCCAATATCCTTTCGGCCCGCGTCGCCGTGAAGTCCTATTTTGCCACAGGCGCGGACAGCGAACTCGAGAAGGTCAATGACCGGCTCGCCGCGACCTCGGACATCATCGAAGGCGCGCTGCCGCTTTTCGACAGCGACGCCGACATCGCCGCCGTGACCGAGACCCGGGACAGTCTCACCGACTATGTCGACACGTTCGACAAGGCCAGGTCGCTTTACGTTCAGGCCGCCGACCTCAATGCAACGCTCACCGATCTCGGCCCCGAAGCTGAAGCCGAACTGACCAAGGTCATGAACCGCTCCTTCGCGTCCAGCGATCTCGCCTCGAGCCAGGCCACGGCACTCGCCATGCGTGAATTGCTGCTGGTCCGGGTCTACACCGCCCGCTTCATGTTCAATCCGACGGTCGAGAACGGGGATACCGCGCTCGCCGAATTCGCCAATTTCGAAAAGCTGATCCAGGAAGCCGCCCGCTGCTGCGACATCGGCGCGGTCGTCACGCTCATGGACCAGTACGGCACGACGCTTCATGACATGATCGAGACAACGCATGCGCGTACCGCGCAGATCAACGACGTCCTCGATCCCCTCGGCCGCAAGATCGCCGACGGTTCCGAAGCGCTCAAGCTCGACAAGAAGGCGCTGCAGGACGAAATCGGTCCGCGTGCCACCGCGGCGATCGAAAGCGCCTTGCTGCTCGCCGTGATCGCATCCGGCTTGGCCGTCGTCATCGGCATCGTGGCGGCGCTGTTCGTCGCGTCCCTGATCGCCAAGCCAATCACGCTCATGACCTCGACCATGAACACCATGGCCGAAGGCAAATACGATCTCGACGTGCCGGCCCGGAACCAGAAGGACGAAATCGGCATGATGGCCAAGGCGGTCGAAATCTTCCGCCAGAACGGCATCCGCGTGCGCGAGATGACCGAGGAGGAAAAGGCCCGCGAGGAACGCGTCCGCGCCGACCGCGCCAAGATGATGCAGGAATTGCAGCGCGCCTTCGGCGAGGTGGTGGATGCCGCAGTCGGTGGCGATTTCACCCGCCGTGTCACCGCCGAGTTCCCCGATGACGAACTCAACACCCTGGCCGGCAGCGTCAACAATCTGGTCGAGACGGTGGAACGCGGCCTCGCCGAGACCGGTTCGGTGCTCGCCGCCCTGGCCGACACCGACCTCACCCACCGGGTCGAGGGCGTTTATGCCGGCGCCTTCGAAAAGCTGAAGTCCGACACCAACGCCGTCGCCGACAAGCTCGCCGACATCGTCACCCAGCTCAAGGAGACCTCGCGCGGCCTCAAGACGGCGACCAGCGAGATTCTTTCTGGCGCCAACGATCTTTCCGAGCGCACCACCAAGCAGGCGGCGACCATCGAGGAAACTTCCGCCGCCATGGAACAGCTCGCAGCGACCGTCAAGCAGAATGCCGAGCGGGCCGAGGAAGCGTCTTCCAAGTCCCGCGCCATGTCCCAAAGCGCCGAACAGGGCGGCGAGGTCATGCGCGAGGCCAACAGCGCCATGGAGCAGATCACCCATTCGAGCGCCAAGATTTCCAACATCATCGGCATGATCGACGACATCGCCTTCCAGACCAACCTTCTGGCATTGAACGCCTCGGTCGAGGCGGCGCGGGCCGGCGAGGCGGGCAAGGGCTTTGCCGTCGTCGCCATCGAGGTCAGGCGACTGGCGCAGTCGGCGGCGGAAGCCTCTTCCGAGGTCAAGGCGCTGATCGAAAAGAGCGGCGAGGAAGTCGCCGGCGGCTCCAAGCTCGTGGCCAGCGCCGCCGCAAGCCTTGCGGCCATTCTCGAAGCGGTCAAGGCCAACAACGAATTGATGGAAGGCATCGCCAAGGAAAGCCGCGAACAGGCTTCGGCCATCGGCGAGGTCAATACCGCCGTCCGGCAGATGGACGAGATGACCCAGCACAACGCGGCCCTGGTCGAAGAGACCAATGCCACCATCGAGCAGACAGAATCCCAGGCCTCAGAACTCGACCGCATCGTCGATGTCTTCACGCTCGCCGACAGTGGTGAGGTCAAACCGGCGACGGCACCCAGGGCCAGGCCAAAACCTGCCGTCCCGCGTTCCCCCGCGGCCAAGAGCTATCTGTCGCACGGCAGTGCCGCTGTCGACAAAGACTGGTCGGAATTCTGAGCCGAGTTGAACTGTCTGCGTGATGCGGGCTTTGGATAAAAAAGGGCGCCCGCGGGCGCCCTT
>JAHJQZ010000167.1 GCA_018818925.1 Alphaproteobacteria bacterium | reverse complement strand
TTGGCCGAGCCGCCGGCCGAATCGCCCTCGACGATGAACACTTCCGACTTGGCCGGATCGCGCTCCTGGCAGTCGGCGAGCTTGCCGGGCAGCGAGGAGATTTCGAGCGCCGACTTGCGCCGGGTCAGTTCGCGGGCCTTGCGCGCCGCCTCGCGAGCGGCCGCAGCCTCGGCGACCTTGGAGACGACCGCCCTCGCCTCGCCCGGATGCTCCTCGAACCACTGGCCGAGCCGGTCGTTGACGACGTTTTCGACGACGGGCCGAACCTCGGAGGAAACCAGCTTGTCCTTGGTCTGGGACGAAAATTTCGGGTCCGGCACCTTGACCGACAGAACGGCGGTCAGCCCTTCGCGGCAGTCGTCGCCGGTTAAGGAGACCTTCTCCTTCTTGGTGATACCGGAGCGCTCGGCATAGGAGGTCACCTGCCGGGTCAGGGCGCCGCGGAAGCCGGCCAGATGCGTGCCGCCGTCGCGCTGTGGAATGTTGTTGGTGAAGCACAACACGTTCTCGTGGTAGCTGTCGTTCCACCACAGGGCGAGTTCGACCGTGACCCCGTCCTTGTCCTGCGAGAAATAGATCGGATCGGCGATCAGGGCCTGTTTGGCCTTGTCGAGATAGCGCACGAAGGCTTCGAGCCCGCCCTCGTAATGCAGCTCCACCTCGACGGGCTCGGGATGGCGCTGGTCCCTGAGGACGATGCGGACCCCCGAGTTCAGGAAGGCGAGTTCCCTCAAGCGGTGCTCGAGCGTCTTGAGGTCGAAATCCACCATGGTGAAGGTGTCTGGCGACGGCAGGAAGGTGATCTCGGTGCCCGAGCGACCCTCATAGGTTCCGGGCTGCCGGTTCGGCGCATAGGTACCGACCTGCTTTAGCGGCTCGACGGCATTGCCATGCTCAAAGCGCATCTCGTGGATCTTGCCGTTGAGGCGGATGGTAAGCTTGAGCCAGGCGGACAGGGCGTTGACCACCGAAACGCCGACGCCGTGCAGGCCGCCGGACACCTTGTAGGAATTCTGGTCGAATTTGCCGCCGGCATGGAGCTGGGTCATGATGACCTCTGCGGCCGAGACGCCCTCCTCGCGATGGATGTCGGTCGGAATGCCGCGGCCGTTGTCGATCACGGTCACCGAGCCCTCGGCATTGAGGATGACGGTAATGAGGTCGGCATGGCCGGCCAGGACCTCGTCGATGGAATTGTCGACGACCTCGTAGACCATGTGGTGCAGGCCCGAGCCGTCGTCGGTGTCGCCGATATACATGCCGGGACGTTTCCTGACCGCGTCGAGGCCCTTGAGGACCTTGATCGAGTCGGCGCCGTATTCGTATTCTTCGGTGGGTGTGTCTTCGCTCATGAAGCCTTCGAATCAATGGTTTTCATGTCACAAAACTTCTAGCCGAACCCGGCTTTTATCCCAAGCAAATTGGGCTTTTTCGCGGGCAAGGCCGGGCCGGTCACGGGGTGTTGCGGCCCTCGGGCGCGATGGCGCCGGCCGTGACGGAAAAACGCGCGGCATGAGCGGCCGGGGCGAACAGGACTGGGTCCGTGCCGGTCATCCAACACTGAGTGCCGAGCGCGTCGAGCGCGACGAACAGGGCCGCCCGCCGGGCCGGGTCGAGATGGGCGGCAATCTCGTCGAGCAAAAGGATCGGCACGATGCCGGTCATGTCGGCGACGAGGCGCGCGTGGGCGAGAACGAGCCCGACCAATAGCGCCTTCTGCTCGCCGGTCGAGCACAGGGCGGCCGGCATGGATTTCTGCTTGTGCATGACCTCGAAATCGACGCGATGCGGGCCCGTAAGGGTCCGGCCGGCGGCGGCGTCCTGATGGCGCCCGGCCCGCCAGCGCCCGAGCAATTGCGCTTCGAGCCCGGCCGAGCTTTCCGACGGCGTCGCATCCTCGAAAAGTGGTGATAGCGTCATGTGGGCGGCGGGAAAGGCCGTGTGGTCGACGCTGTCGTCGCAAAGGCCCTCGAGCCGCGCCACGGTGTCGACGCGGGAAAAATGCATGGCGGCGGCGTGTTCGGCCATCTGGGTCTCGACGGCGTCGAGCCAGAGCGGATCGCCGTTTTCCGCCAACAGCCGGTTGCGCTGGCGCATGGCGTTGTCGAAATCGGCGACCGAATTGCCGTGGCCGGGAATGAGGGTCATCACCAGCCGGTCGAGAAAACGCCGCCGGTCGCCGGCCGGGCCGCGGAAAAGGCCATCCATGTCGGGCGTCAGCCACAACAGGCGCACATATTCGGTCAGTTCCTCGACACTCGCGGCGGCGGCGCCGTTGATCCTGACCTTGCGCGACGGCGTGCCCTCGACAAGGCCGGTGCCGAGATCGACAGGACCATCCGGCGTCTCGATCGTCGCCGCCACGGCCCAGTCGCCCGCCCCGCCCAACTGGGCCAGCATGTCGAAACCGGCGCGCCTCAGGCCCCGCCCCGGCGCCAGCATCGACACGGCTTCCAAAAGATTGGTCTTGCCCGCCCCGTTCGCCCCGGTCAGCACCACATGGCGCGCGTCGAGATCGAGCGCGGCGGTGGCGTAGTTGCGGAAATGGGACAGGCGAAGGCGGGAAATGTGGGGCATGGGTGAGAAGGTGAATGGACAATGGTGAATGGTGGCCGGCAGCGGGAAAATGGCGCCACCGGAGCGTCCATTCACCACTTCACCATTCACGATTCACAATTGACCCTCCTCACACCCGCATCGGCATCAGCACATAGAGCGCGTTCATCTCGCCATCTTCCTGCACCAGGGTCGGCGAGCCGGAATCGTTGAACATGAACACGGCGCGTTCGGTACGGATCTGGGCGATGATGTCCAAGAGATAGCGGGCGTTGAAGCCGATCTCGAAGCTCTCATGCTCGAAGGAAACGGCGATTTCCTCGGATGCGGTGCCGTGATCGGGATTGGTGACGCTCAGTTCCAGCATGTCGTTGCTGGCGATCAGCTTGACGGCCTTGCCGCCCCGGTCCGAAGCGATGGTCGAGACGCGGTCGACGGCGGTGGCGAAGGCGGCGCGGTCGACTTCCATCTTCTTGTCGTTGTTCTTGGGCGTAACGCGATCGTAATCGGGAAAGGTCCCCTCGATGAGCTTTGACAGAAGAATCACCCCACCCAGCGAGAAGCGGATCTTGGTATCCGAAAGCTCGACCTTGACCTCGTCCTCGCTGCCCTCGAGCAGCTTTTGCACCTCGGCGACGGTCTTTCTCGGCACGATGATGCCCGGCATGCCTTCCGAGCCTTCGGGCGCCGGCGCCTCGGCGCGGGCGAGACGATGGCCGTCGGTCGCGACGGCGCGCAAGACGGTCTTGTTGTCGACCTCGATGGTGTGGAAATAGATGCCGTTGAGGTAGTAGCGCGTCTCCTCGCTGGAGATGGCGAACTGGGTGCGCTCGATCAGTTCGCCGAGCACCTGAGCCTTGATCGAGAAATTGTGCGAGAACGAATCCGCCTTGAGGTCCGGGAAGCCATCCGGATTGAGGCAGCTCAACTCGAAGCGCGAGCGGCCCGAGGAAATGGTCATGCGTTCCCCGCCGTCGGTTTCGAGGCGGACTTCGGAACCGTCGGCGAGCTTCCTGACGATCTCGTAGAGCGTATGGGCCGGGACCGTCGTCGCGCCGGGCGTTGCGGTCATGGCGGGCGCCGTCTCGGTCACCTCGATATCGAGATCGGTGGCCCTCAGATCGAGTCCGTCGGCGGTCGCGGTCACCAGAACGTTGGCGAGGATGGGATAGGTGTTGCGCCGCTCGACGACGCGATGCACATGGCCAAGCGATTTGAGCAAATAGTTGCGTTCGAGCGTGACTTTCATCGTCCATCATTCCTGTTTGTCCGCCACAGACGAAGCGGCGGCGCCAATGCGCAGGCGGGGCTGGGAATGTGGCAAGCGCATGGGCAAAACGCAAGCGCAGGCGGGCGGGTTTGCGCCGAAATCGGGGCGTTGTTTCGCCGCGACACAGCCGACGGAGCCAGGACAGGGCACGATCGGGCCGATGTCATCGCCAACCGCGTCCGAAGCCCCAGGACGGCTTCAGGTCGATCAGGTCAGAAACGCCTCCCTGCGAGCCTGGCTCTTCGGGCGTTCGGACTTGCGGCCTTGCCCTCAGAGCGTAGCTCTTCGGGCGTTCGGACCTGAAATCGCTCCACCGGAGCGATTTCGCGCCGGGCTAGGCCCGGCGCCGGTCCTCACTCCTCCAGCATCTTTTTCAAGAGTTCGATCTCCTGCTGCAGGTCGGAATCGTCCTTCATCATCTGCTCGACCTTCCTGACCGAATGCAGGACCGTCGTATGGTCGCGGCCGCCGAAGCGCCTGCCGATCTCGGGCAGCGAACGCGAGGTCAGCGACTTGGCCAGATACATGGCGATCTGACGCGGCCTGACGACTTCGCGCGAGCGGCGCGAGGACAAAAGGTCGTTGCGCGGCACCTTGAAATGCTTGGAGACGAGCTTGAGGATGTCCTCGATCCGGACGCGCCGGACCTCGCGGATCCGCATCAGGTCGGCCAGCGTGCGCTCGGCCAGCTGTACCGTGATCGCCTCGTTGGTAAGCTGGTTGGCGGCCACCAGGCGGTTGACGGCGCCGTCGAGGTCGCGGCCGTGGCTGACCACGGCATGGGCGATGAAGTCGATCACCGGGCCGGGGAAATGCACCCCGGGGAAGCGCTGGACCGCCATTTCGGCGCGCCGGGCGACGATGGCCCGCCGCAAATCGAAGTCGAAGGTCACGATCGGCACGACGAGGCCGCCGGAAAGGCGCGAGCGCACCCGCTCGTCGATCATGTCGAGATCGCGCGGCGGCGCGTCGCCGGCAACGACGACCTGCTTGGCGCCGCTGAGCAGGGCGGACAGATTGTGGCCGAACTCGGTGGCCGACTTGCCCTGCAGGAACTGCATGTCGTCGATGAGCAGCAGATCGATGCGCCGGAGCCATTCCTTGAAGGCGATGGCCGACTGACGCTGCACCGCCGAGATGAAATGGTACATGAAATGATCGGCGGTCAGATAGACGATGTTGAGGCCGGGATCGGCCTTGCCGGCCGCCCAGGCGACGGCGTTGAGAAGGTGCGACTTGCCGAGGCCGACGGTCGAGTGGATATAGACCGGGTTGAAGGTCACCGTCTTGCGCATGGCGGCACTGGCCACCTGCTTAGCGACGCCGAGCGCGATCTCGTTGGCCTTGCCGGGAACGAAGGTCTCGAAGGTCAGGCGCGGGTCGAGTGCCGAACCGGACAGGGCATCCAGGCGCGGCGATTGCTGCGGCACCGGCATGATGCGCGGCGGCGGCGGCGGCGCGATGTCCTCGGAGGCCTCCCCTTGCGGATGCAGGCGCGGCCTGGCCTGGCCGTTGATCCTGACGGTCAGATGCAGGCGCGTGACCGTCGAATCCTCTTCGCGGATGCAGGCGAGGATGCGCTCCACATATTTGGATTCGATCCAGGAACACAGAAATTTGGTCGGCACCGAGAGATGGGCGACATCGTCGAGGATCTCTTCCATCTCCAGGCGCTGGAACCACGAATTGAAGGCATCGTCCCCAACCGATGCCTTCAGCCGCGCCCGCGCACGCTGCCAGATTTGACCGAGATCTCCCCGGTCAACGTCTTCATCCATTGTCAGCCCCCCATAGGCGGAAACCGGAGCGTCGGCCGAAACCGCCTCATCCAGGACCCGCGCCGCTTTTGCCGCAACTGCATTCATTGTCTTTGACTTTCCCCGTATTCTTGATTTCTCACGTTCATGACCAAACGTGTTTCCGGCGCCAATGCTCGCCGGACACAACTCTCCCGCTCCCGCAAAAGTGTGCGAGTTTCGGTACTAACTTACGATAGTAGAAATTGAATGAGTCCGGCGCTTTATCAGTTAAACCGGATTGCTGCGATAGAACTGTTCTAAGGCATGAGGACAAGGAAAGGGATAACTGCTTGCACACCTGTGGTGACTACAATCAGACTGCCTCGCCCATTCATTGCATTTGCCCCCGAGTATTGCCCCAGACCGCGCAGACGCGCTGACCCACCGCCGTTTGTCTATCTGACGGCCGCCATCTTAGCGGGGGGGCATACCCGCATCAATATCTGAATCGCGGAAAAATGGGCTTGACTCGCCTTGCCGGAAAAGCGTTTCACGCTGGCCTTTCGTGACAGTTTTTTAACACTCTGAGTCTCAAGCGGAATCCGGGAGGTGGTGCCCGGAACCTTAAGGAAGAATATTCCTCGCCCGGTCCGATATCGCCGGTCTGGCAGCACATGGCCACCGGCTTAACTGCACAGAGATTATCCACTTATTCCGCTTTCGGAGCGGATTCGGTCGGAAAAGCAAAGGGGCCCGCGCTGGGCCCCTTTCATTCACCGGCATGCGACAATGTGCCTAAGCGCAAAGGGCTGCCCTCAGGCGCCCATCGCCTTCACGCGGCCGGCCAGGCGCGACACCTTGCGCGAGGCCATGTTGCGATGAACGATACCGTTGCTGGCGGCCCGATGCAGCTCGGGCTGCGCCGCCTTGAGCGCTTCGGCCGCCGCCGACTGGTTGCCCGAGGCGATCGCTTCCTCGACCTTCCTGAGGAAGGTGCGCATGCGGGAACGACGCGACTTGTTGACGGCGGTCTGCCGGGCGATCTTGCGGGCGGCTTTCTTAGCCGAAAGCGTATTGGCCATGAATTTCCTCTTGCGGCTTCTGTCCGGGGCAGCGCGTTCGAAGCCGTCCCGACGCTGCCGGCCCCATAAAACAATGCGGCGGCCGAGTGAGCCGCCAAGGTCGCCGGGTTATAGTGTCGCCCGGGTTTGCCGTCAACTCATTTGCTCTGGCAATCCGGGCAGAAAAAGCTCGACCGCCCGGACTGGACCAGCCGGGCGACGGTACCGGTGCATGCCGGCCGGCGGCAGGCTTCGCCGGCCCGGCCATAGACGTCGAAGCTGTGCTGGAAATAGCCGGGGCTGCCCTCGGCGCCGACGAAGTCGCGAAGGGTCGAGCCGCCGGCGGCGATGGCCTCGGTCAGAACCTCGCGGATTTCGGCAACGAGCGTGGCGAGGCGCGGCGGCGCAAGCGTTCCAGCCGCGGCGGTCGGGGCGATGCCGGCCCGCCACAGCGCCTCGCACACATAGATATTGCCCAGACCGGCGACATTACGCTGGTCGAGCAGCACCGATTTGATCGGCGCGGCCCGTCCGGCACAGGCGGCGGCGAGATGCTCGGACGAAAAGCCGTTGCCGAGCGGTTCGGGACCGAGCCCGGAAAGCTCGGGCGCCGCGTCCGGACCGGCGGCGAGCGCGACGAAACCGAAGCGACGCGGATCGTTGTAGACGAGTCGGGCGCGTTGCCCGTCGCGCTCGAAGCTCAGGACCAGATGGTCGTGCCCGGTGGCGCGGCCATTGCCATGAATCCGGGTCGGCTCGGCAAGCGCCGTCCCCTCGACGCGCCAGGCGCCGGTCATGCCAAGATGGCTGAGGAGCACCCGTCCGTCGGACAGCATGAAGAGGAGATACTTGGCCCGCCGCCCGATGGTTTCGATGCGCGTGCCGGCGATGCCGGCGAGGTCGGGTGGGAAGGCAAATCTCAAGTCCTTGCGGGCCATTTCGACGCCAAGGATGCGACCGCCCCCGACAAGGGGCACAAGCCCGCGTCTGACTGTCTCGACTTCCGGCAGTTCGGGCATCGGCAAAGTCCTCGAGTGGTCGCATGTTCGCGCCGCTTGGAACCGACAAGGGGCTGGTCTATGGTCGCCGCACCAAACCAGCGGCCGGTAGTGGGTAGAATGAGCGACACCTCCGAGACA
>JAHJQZ010000166.1 GCA_018818925.1 Alphaproteobacteria bacterium | reverse complement strand
TGCGGCCGCCGGGAACATACTCCCTCAGCCGCTCCCACTGATCGTCCCGCAAAACCTCGCCTTCCACACCAGCCTCCAAAAGCCAGTGTTGAATCCGATTTGCCAGCCAAGGGGAATCCCTAATTTGTCACCGCAGCCTAGTCGACGCGCAGGTTCTGCTGCACCACGGAGAGCATTTCCTGGACCGAGGAGAATTCGACGCCGACGCCGTTTTCGAAATGGCGGGTGACGCGGGCGCGCATGCGTCCGACGGTGAGGGGCGTGCCCGGCGCCGGTCGGACGTCAATTTCGATGGCAGCGCCCGACAGCGAGATGTCGATGATCTTGCACGAATAGCGCCGCCCGTCCTCGAGCATGATGGTCGAGTGACGGTTGTCGGGCACGACGCGTTCGTGGCGCCGGTCTTCGGGAAGGTTCAAAACGTCCTTGTTCGCCAGCCAGGTGAGCTGGGCGGCGAGCTTTTCGCGCTTGCGCGGCGTCGAGATGACCTCCATGACGAAGCCGCCGTCGATCTGGTCGACGATCGGGCCTTCGATGCGCCCGATATCGTCGAGATAGGCGATGACGCGCTCGCCCGACAGGCCCGAGACCGGCGCGATGATGACGGCGTCTCCGGGCGACATCTCGATGATCTGGCACGGGAACTCGCGTCGATCGGCCAGCATGTAGCGGCCGAGAATCGACACTTTCACCCGCTGGAAGCGGGGAGGATCGTCGCCGAACACCGGGCGCTCGGCACGGAATGCTCTGGCGGAAGCGGAGTTCAACATCGTGCACCGAACCGACTGTGTCGCGCGTACGGATATACTAGCGGTGCAACAGTTAATCGCGGGTAAGCCGGATCGGGAAAACTTGCCTTTGAAGCCGATTTGGGCGGCAAGCATTTCCGCGCAGGCGAATACCGGTCAGGCGCTACGAGCGGCCGCCGTCGATCACCGCCAGATGGGCGTAGCGGCGCGCCTCGAAACCGAAGACGCGGGCCGGAACGGCCACCGGGCCGGCCGCCATGGCGGCATCGCGTTCGGGGAAGGCGATGGCGTCGTTGCCGTTGACACCGGTGACGGAGGGATCGTCCGGCCAGATCAGCCTCAGGCCGGTGATCTTTTGTTCGATGAGCGGCTGGGTGCCGAGCCAATAGGGCTCCTGCAGCGCCGTCATGGCGCCGAGAATGCGGGCATTGGTGCTGCCATTGTGGCGCAGGGGCATGAGGATGGTTTCGAACTTGGTCGACTGGCCGGTGATGGTGCTGCCCTGGAACGTGACCAAAGCCACGGCGTGGTCGTCGGTGACGGCGCGCACCAGGGTTTCGATGGCGTCGATGTCCTTGGCCTGCCACAGTTCGGAAAACGACCTTGCCTTGAGCTCGCGGCAATAGGCCGAGCACAGATGCGAACCGGCGAGGCGGAAGGCATAGGTGCCGTCATCCTCGGCCTGGAGGATGAAGGTATAGGCCAGGGCATCGCGGATCTGGGTGGGATCGAGATCGCGGCGGTCGGGCGCCGAGCGCGCGCCGCGCAGGCTGTTCCAGTACGCGAACAACAGCTTTGAGCTCTTTTTCTGCATGACATCGTCCACCCGGTACGCGGGTCCGCAACGCCCGCATCCCAGTGTCGCAAAATTGCCCTGAAACCGCGCGCTTAAACCTTCGTTAAGGTTAATGGCGGCGCCGGCTGTGGACAAGCTGGGTAAAAGCCGCCTAGGCCTAGCCGAAACGGAGCCACGAAGCGATGACCGACGCCCAGCCAGGAGGCCACGAGCCGATATTCAACATGCCGGGCCCCGTCATGGCGCTCATCGGCGTTTTGATCGCCATACATGTCGGACAGGAAGTGGTTCTCGACGCCGCGAGCCGCTACGATCTCAACCTGTGGTTCGCCTTCGTGCCGGCGCGCTTTGCCTTTCCCGAGGAGATTCCGGGCGGCACTTGGCCGCTTGTGTGGACCCCGTTCACCCATGCCCTTTTGCATGCCAACTGGTCGCACGCGATCCTCAACATCGCCTGGCTGGCGGTTTTCGGCACGCCGGTGGCCCGACGCTACGGGGCGGGGCGGTTCCTTTTCGCCTTTGCGCTGACCAGCGCCGCCGGCGCCCTGGCCTTTGCCGCCGTCCACAGCCAGTCGGCCGCCTTCCTGATCGGCGCCTCGGGCGGCATTTCCGGACTGACCGGGCTTGCCGTGCGCTTCATGTTCCAGCCGGTGGTCATCGCGCTCGATCCGGAAACCAATGCGCCCGTGCCGGTCGGCCGGCGCCTCGCCTCCATCCGCGAGGTCTTCGCCAACACCCGATCGCGCAGCCTGACCCTCATCTGGCTGGCGCTCAACGCCCTGACGCCGCTCCTGCCCATGCTTGGGGGAATCGAGGCCGATATCGCCTGGCAGGCCCACCTGGGAGGATTTGTCGCAGGCTTCTTTCTCGCACCGTTCCTGGAAAACCGGAGGCAATCATGACCGAGAGGACGTTCGATACGCGCATCGAGACGCTCGAGACCATCGTGGCCCATCAGGACAAGGCCATCGAGGAGCTGACCGCGGCCCTTGCCGCCCAGTTCCGCGAGATCGAGGCGCTCAAGCGCCACCTTGCCCGGCTCGGCGAACAGGTCGAGGACATCGGCGCCCACCCGGCGCTCACCCCCGAGCGCGAACCGCCGCCGCCGCATTATTGAGGGAGCACAGCCAACGCTCGGAGGCTTTCGGGGAGGGCATTTCAAATCCATCGGCCTCATCCTGAGGTGCTCCCCTCGGGCCACCCGAGGGGAGCCTCGAAGGATCGGCTAGAGCAGGTCACGTTTAGGTGGAATCGGATGACCTGCTCTAGGTTCTTGAGTGGTCGTGTTTTCGAACCGGCAAAGTGGCGTCCACTTTTCCTGAAAACACTCCAAAAGCACCGCGACCAAACCCTCGCCCTTCGAGGGGCCCCGCGGGTCAAGCCCGAGGGTCCCACCTCAGGATGAGGGTTTGGCAAAAAGGCAGCCGCCATCGCCCCCGCGCTCGCGCCGGGGAGTCTTCGGGTGGAGCGTGGCATGGGGCGCGGTTCACCCGTATGCCGGTAGACGGCAAGTAAAAGGGCGCATCGCGCCCCATGCCATCCGGGATTTTTGGCTTATCCTGCGTGACCTCGGGGTGCTGACCCGTTTTAACCCCCGCCTGCGCGCGCCGGCTGCAACAACCCCGCAAGGGGGAACGCCATGTCCCCGCAGGCAAAGTCCCGGCGAACTCCACGCGGCGAATGCAGTGCCCCGTGTACGGCTTACGGCTGGCCTCGGTGATACCGGCCGGTCAAACAGCTTGGCCTGGACAAGGGCGACCCTTCGTCCGCCCAGACCCTTGCCACTCGGTGCTCGTGTGCACTTACGCTCACTGTGGCTCGGTGGCGGGAGGATAGAGGAGGCGCAAGGGGGCGGGGATAAGGTTTTGGGGGATGGCGGGTTGGGGCCCCATCTTGGTCGTTCGGACGTAGCTAGACCGCCCCAAAATCGGGCTATCGCTCGCCTTTGTTCTTGAAGCTACGAGGAACATGGCGCCCGAACGCCCGCGACTGTGCTGAGAATCAAGTTAGGCCCGTTACTCGGCTGAGCGAACGTCGTGATCGATGGTGATTGCGGGCGACGTGAGCGCAGGCGACTCGGGATCCCACACGTACCGACCTGTCTTTCCGCTCAAGAGCGGCGCGCCGATCACGAAGCGCTCTTCGTACCTTTGATACAGAGTCTTGAAGAACCGCGAGAGGTGCAGCTTGCTTGCAGCATCCGGGAAGCCGGCGAACACGTTGCCCGCGTCATCGCCGTGCGGCTCGATCATGACGGTGGTCATGGCTTCGTAGCGGCTTATTTCATCGCGGATGCCGCGTCGCCCGGTCATTTCAGATAGTGCCGCGTGAAAGCGAACGATGCCTTCCACGACATTGCCGTCGCCGTCGAAAGCAAGGTCGTTCTTGGTGCCCTTCTTCTTCTTGCCGCCGTTCACGACGCTGTCAACGACCGCCTCGGCAGCCGCAGCCGTATCGATGTCCGCTTGCTCGTCCTCGCCGTCAACGTCGGAGTCGGACTCGCCAGCGGACTCAGGTGTCTCGGCTGCGACGTCCTCGGCAGGTTCGAGCTCCGGCGCCGCCGCCGCGTCTTCGAGCGTGCGGTTGGCGCGCAGGATCGCGAAGTAACCGACGACCATGGCCGGATAGGTGATGTGAAGATTGGTACACTCGCCAATCGTCTCTTCCATCCGATTGGTGAGATTGCGGAAGGCTTTAGTGACGCCTTTGCAGGAAACAGCGAGCACAGGCCCGAGGTCAGGGATGCTCACGACCACATCGACATTCTTCGTCTTGAGGCCGCCTAAGATTGTTTGCTCGCCGCCTTGGCCCACGCTGGCGTCGTATTCGATGCTATAGCGCCGTTCACTCTTCTTGCCCTCCTGTTTGATCTTGAACGGCGGACGCGGCATGATCCAACTAGGATCAAGCCCACCTTCAAGTACCAGGCGGCAAGCGACATACCAGTGCAACGGTTTGATATGTCCGGCAGATTCGGTCTTGCCGGCATGTGTTGCGAAAGCCTTGAAGGCTTCGCGTTCAGATATCCATTGGCATCGTGCGGCGTCAGCTTTGCCTGCCATGGTGCCTCCAGGTTCGAAGCGTGTCGGTCGCTTCGGCGAAGAGCGACATAGAGAATTGATCAACAGCCTCCGCCAAGACGATCTGAGTCGCCTCACGCGGTTCAAGCTTAAGCATGCCGCCACCTAAAGGATGTCCCTCAAGCTCAGTGCTGAGCTGAACGAGCGGCGTACCCCACGCCTTCAAGTGCTTTACGCCGTCGCGGGACTTGAGGCGCACGGCATGCACGGAGTTGGTGCAGGTGCAATCGGCGCGATTGGCGACCAAGCTCGGCTGCTCGCCCGACATGTAAGACAGGAAGTAATCCGGCACGTTGACGTCGGGTACCGAGAACCAAGGATCGCGCGAGCGGCATTTGTAGGCGCTACTCGCAAGCTTAGCGGTGTCGGTGGACAGATAGCGCATCACACTCGCGGGAAGATCGGAGGACTTCGGCAATCTCAACAGCAATACCTGCTCATCGTCCCGCAACCAAGTCGCGACGTTTGCCTTGGTCACTGCCCTGCTAGGCAGCGAACGTCCGTTACGGACGGTCGGATGCAAAAAGCGCTTCGGGATATCCCATCGGTCGGCATCGCTGGGGCGCAGATGGAAGAAATCGTTTGCGCCGCTTACATACCCGATGCCCACGGAGGCGATATCGCCAAGACGGCGTGTTTCGCCTCGCCCCGCGACGTTGAGATATGCCTCGCGCACAGGATCGGACAGAAGGTAGGGGCGCAGACGGCTCTTCCACTGGCTGCGCCATTCGGCGACCCCGACGCGCCGCATGGCGCGTGGCGGTTTTGCAGCCGGAACGAAGCGGTCGCAAACGGTGAAGCGGATATGATCTGTCGAGCCGCCTAATCCGTCGGCGTAAAGCAGCCAGCAATCTTCGGAGAGATCGGGGAAGAGTTTCTCACGCACCGCCACAACATGCACGGTGGTGAAATTCGCAACCAAATATGAGAGCAGCGGCACGGCGTATGGTGCATGCCCGATCTCGGCAGGCACCACAAACGCCATGCGACCGCCTGGCTTCAGCAGCGACGCTGTGGCGACCAAGAACGGCGCCCATGACGACGCGAGGCCCGAGAACTCGGCACCAAGACTGCGGCAAAGCGCGGCCGCCTTCTCGCGCACCGCGCCGGAGAATGTTTGATAGCGAATGAATGGTGGATTGCCTGCGGCGCAATCAAAGCGTTCCGTCGTCTCGGAAGCCCAACTGAAGAAGTCGCCTTCGTGCACTAGCGCCCAAGGAGCGCGTTCCATGGCTTCATGTGCTGAGCGAATATCCTGCTCGATGCCGACGGCGTTTCGATGGCGGGCGATAAATTGACCGTCTCCGCAGGATGGATCGAGCATCCGGTCGCTGTCGCTATGAACAGCCCAACGCACGAGGCTCGCCGCAACATCGTCGGGCGTAAAATAGGCTCCGGAGAGCTTCTGGCGGGTGCGTATGTTGGGCATAGTCACTCTGTGCCTACGAACATGAATCGGCTGTTCAAGGATGCGTACAATTCGTGCGCCTAGAAATGAAGAGAAATCACCCCCGAAGCGACTTACGACGCTAGTTCTTGTTATGTTCCTTCGCAAGGACCATGTCTAGCCTCCGGCGAACTAGTTCCGCCTGAAAATTTTGGGGCGGCTAGTGGGTCTGAAGCCGCGCGAACATGTCGGGGATCAGACCGCGTGGCCTGAAAGCGGCCCGTCAAGAATCGACTCCAATCTGCCGCTTCCTGCCCGACGGCTTTGGGCCAAAACCCGTCGCCCCATCTCGCGCCTATCGCCCGCTCACCGCCTGTCCCCATAGACCTCCCCCGGATCGAACAGCCGCGTTTCGCCAGTTTTTTGCAGGTGGGCGCCGCCGGGCAGGGCGACGAGTTTTCTGTAAAAGCACGACTTGCGGCCGGTGTGGCAGGCGGCGCCGTGGCCGGTCGGGGTGACATAGGCGATGAGCGCGTCCTGGTCGCAATCAATGCGCATCTCGACGAGTTTTTGCACCTCGCCGGAGGTCTCGCCCTTTTTCCAGATGCGGTTGCGCGAGCGCGAGAAATAATGCATCTCGCCGGTTTGCAGGGTGAGCGACAGCGCCTCGGCGCTCATATGCGCCAGCATGAGCGGCAGGTTCGAGCCGGCTTCGATGGCAACGACCGTCACGAGCCCGGCCGCATCGAAGCGCGGCGCGAAGACCTCGCTCTCCTCGATCTCGGCTTTTGACAGCACGGCCTGGCTGGGAAACTGCATTCTGGCCTCCTCAAATAGAGCATGTTCAAAAAAAAGCGGATGCCGCTTTTCCGGTTCGAACATGCGACCACTCAAACATAGACGGGCTGCGCGACGCGGCCCTTGGTGCCGAAAACCGAGAGATAGCGGGCGATCTCTTGCGGGTCGCCGAGCGCCTTTTCGGGGTTGTCGGAAAGCTTGACCGCCGGTCGGCCATTGGCGCGCGACGGCTTGGCGACGAGCGAAATCGGCGTCAGGCCCGGCAGGTCGAACGGGGCGCACTTGCGGAAATCGTTGGTCAGATTGGTCCCCCAGCCGAAGGCCATGCGCACCCGCCCGGCGAAATGGTGATAGGTCTTTTCGATCGTATCGATGTCGAGCCCGTCGGAAAAGATGAGGATCTTGCGCTGCGGATCGCGGCCATGGGCGGCCCACCAGTCGACGATCTCCTCGCCGCCCGAGATGGGCGGGGCGCTGTCGGGCCGGAAGCCGGTCCAGTCGGCCACCCAGTCCGGCGCGTCGCGCAAAAAGGCGGTGGTGCCGAAACTGTCGGGCAAAACGATCAGGAGGTTGCCGCCGTAATAGCGCTTCCAGTCGCGCAAGACCTGATAGGGCGCGTCGCGGAGCTCTGTTTCGCTGTCGGCCAGCGCCGCCAGCACCATCGGCAGTTCGTGGGCATTGGTGCCGACCGCCTCGAGATCGTTGTCCATGGCCAAAAGCACGTTCGAGGTGCCGGTCAGCTTGTCGCCAAGGCCTTCCTTGAGGGCCTCGACGCACCAGCGCTGCCAGAGGAACGAATGGCGCCGCCGCGTGCCGAAATCGGAGATCGACAGGCTGTCGAGCTTTTGCAGGCGTTCGACCTTTCCCCAGAGCTTGGCCTTGGCCCGGGCATAGATGACGTCGAGGGTGAACGGGCCGAGCTCCTTGAGGGTCGCCCGCGAGCGCAATTCGTTGATGATGGCGAGGGCGGGAATTTCCCACATGGTGGTCGCCACCCACGGCCCGTGGAAATCGAGTTCGAGCTGGCCGTCGCGCACCCGGAGCTCATAGTCGGGCAGCTGGAACGCGGCGAGCCAGGCGAGGAATTCCGGGCTGAAGATCTGCTTGCGGCCGGCAAAGCTGTTGCCGGCGAGCCAGATCATTTCCTTCTTGGTGAGCCGGAGCGTGCGGGCGAAATCGAGCTGGGCCCGCAATTCGCCCTCGTCGATCTCGGCGGCGAGCCGGACGCCGGTGGTACGATTGTGCAGCGAAAAGGTCACCTCGACATCGCGGTAGAGGCCCCAGATCATCTGGAGCATCAAGAGCTTGTAGAAATCGGTGTCGAGCAGGCTCCGAACGATCGGATCGAGTTTCCAGGCGTGATCGTAGACCCTGCGTGCGATGTCGGTGACCGGCATTTAAAAGACGTGCTCCGCGCCGCCGGCGCGCAAACCCGCGCCGGACCTCTGGTCGAGGCGATTAAATCAGGACTTGGCCGTTTTGGCTAATGTCCTCGGCGGCCGGGCGCGGCTAGACCAGCTCGACCCCGGCGTCGACGAGACCGGCGCGCATGTGGACCGCGCTGCCGTGATCGTCGATGGCCCGGCAGGCATGGGCGATCACCGCGGTCGCAAAGCCGGCCGAAGCGGCATCGAGGGCCGAAAACCCGACGCAATAATCGAAGGCCAGGCCGCAGAGCGTCACCGAAATGATGCCGCGCTCGCGGAGATAGCCGGCAAGTCCGGTCGGCGTCTCCCGGTCGTTCTCGAAAAAGGCCGAATAGGAATCCATGCCGTGCCGGAACCCCTTGCGGACGATGAGTTCGGCCTTGTCGGTCCTGAGATCGGCATGGAAAGCGGCGCCGTGGCTGCCCTGGACGCAGTGATCGGGCCACAGCACCTGGGTGCCGTAATTGAGTTCGATCGTATCGAACGGCTTTCTGCCGGGATAAAGGCTGGCAAAGCTCGCATGACCGGAAGGATGCCAGTCCTGGGTCAGAACGACGTGGTCGAACTCGGAAATGAGCGAATTGACATGCGGCACGATCTCGTCGCCGCCGGGTACGGCGAGGGCGCCGCCGGGGCAGAAATCGTTCTGGACATCGACAACGATCAGGCAGTGTTGCGACATGGCGTCCTCCGCTTTGGTTCCGCGTTGGAGGCGATTTGTCGAACACAGCGCCGCATGCGTCAAGAACGGCACCGTGCCGCGACAGGCGTCGGCGCTACGGGGTCGGTCAGCCGTTCTGGCGGATCAGCTCGAAAAAGCGCCGCCGTTCCGGGCCTTCCTCGGCAAAGACGCCGGTGAAGCGCTGGGTCACGGTCATGGCGCCATGGGCCTGGACGCCGCGCATGGTCATGCACAAATGTTCGGCCTCGAGCATGACCGCCGCGCCGCGCGGATTGAGATGCTCGTTGAGCGCGTCGATGATCTGCGCCGTCATGGTTTCCTGGGTCTGGAAGCGCCGGGCAAAGGCATCGGTCAGCCGGGCGAGCTTGGAAAGCCCGATCACGCCTTCATGCGGCAGATAGGCGATATGCGCCTTGCCGAAGAACGGCACCATGTGGTGCTCGCAATGCGAAAAGAACGGGATGTCCTTGACGAGGACAATGTCGGTATAGCCCCCGACCTCGAAAAAGGTCTTGGAGAGGATTTCCTTCACGTCGGCCGAATAGCCGGCGAAAAGCTCCTCGTAGGCGCGCAGCACCCGCGACGGCGTGTCGATCAGGCCCTCGCGGCCGGGATCCTCGCCGGCATAGGCCAGAAGGGTTCTGACCGCCTGTTCCGCCTCCGCCAGGGAGGGGCGCGCCGATTGGGTCGCCGGCTTTGCCGCCGGCGAAAGCCGCTGCGGACCGAGAATGCCGTCCATGCCGAACTCCCGTGCTGTTCTGGCTCATATACGCCGTCGCGGCGGCGCCGGATCACAAAAATGCGAGAGGCGCGACCGGCGGCCTGTGTCGCTCAATATAGGGTGAAGCGGCGAGGGGACAAGCTTGCCGCCGACTTTGCCGCTTGAACCGAGGGCGGAGATGGGCTTTGACTGGCGCCATGGAGCTCTCCGACCTTTATTCGCAGCGCATTCTCGAAATCGCCGGGCGGCTGGGCGACCTGCCGCCGCTCGCCGATGCCGATGCACGCGCCAAAAAGGTCAGCCGCGTTTGCGGCTCGACCATCGAAGTCGCCGTGAAGCTCGAAAATGGCAAGGTTTCCGCCTATTCCCATGAGGTCAATGCCTGCGCCCTCGGCCAGACATCCGCCTCGGTCATGGCCGAGCACATCCTCGGCGCCACCCCTGACGAATTGCGGCAGTTGCGCAACGAGATGGTTGCGATGTTGAAGGACAATGGGCAGCCGCCTTCGGGGGAACGCTGGGTCGATCTCAGATATCTCGAACCGGTCAGAGCCTATCGGCCCCGGCACACTTCCACCCTTCTGGTCTTCGAGGCTGTGGTCGACTGCCTCGACCAGATCGACAAGGACGGACAAGACCATGCGGCGGAACTGGCCGTTTCTCCTGCGCGCCATTGATCTGCTCGTCTCGGTTGTCGCCGTCGGCCTCATCCAGGTCTACCGGTATACCCTGTCGGCGATCACCGGCCGCACCTGCCGGCACGCGCCGACCTGCTCGGAATTCACCCGCGACGCCATTTGGCGATTCGGCTTCTGGCCGGGCGGCTGGATGGGCGCGGCGCGGCTCTGGCGCTGCCGGCCGGGCGGCACGCATGGCTACGATCCGGTGCCCGAGGAGGCGCCGAAAAAGGCGCACTGGCTTCTGCCCTGGCGCTATGGGCGGTGGAAATAGTGCCGCATGCGCGCCGCGAGGGCTTTGGTCCATCGGCATTTGGCGATAGGAATGGTGCCGACACAATCCGAAAATCGCGATGAGGAGGCCTTCAGATGGGCAAGCGCGTGGCATTTACCGGCGGCAGCGGCAAGGCGGGCCGGCATGCCGTCCAGTACCTGGTCGACAAGGGCCATGACGTCGTCAATCTCGACCTGGTGCCGCTCGACCATCCGACGGTCAAGACGCTGATCACCGACCTGACCGACGAAGGCGAGGTGATGAACGCGCTTACGTCGCATTTCTGGTTCGACGGATATGAAACCGGCCGCGCGCCTTCGCCCGTCGATGCCGTCGTGCATTTCGCCGCCATTCCGCGCGTCATGATCAAGCCGGACAATACCACGTTCCGCACCAATGTGGTGTCGACCTACAACGTCATCGAGGCATCGATGAAGCTCGGCATCAGGAAGGTCGTCATCGCTTCGTCCGAAACGACCTTCGGGGTGTGTTTCGCCGAGGGCGACAAGGATTTCCACGAATTCCCGCTGACCGAGGACTACGACACCGACCCGATGGACAGCTACGGGCTTTCCAAGGTGTGCAACGAAAAGACCGCCCGCGCCTTCGCCATGCGCTACAAGGCCGACATCTACGCCCTGCGGATCGGCAATGTCATGTCGCCCGAGGATTATGGCATCTGGAAGAGCTTTTTCACCGACCCGCCGAGCCGCAAGCGCAATGCCTGGGCCTATATCGACGCCCGCGA
>JAHJQZ010000165.1 GCA_018818925.1 Alphaproteobacteria bacterium | reverse complement strand
CAGCGTTCGCAGCCAAGGCCCCCTCACCCGCCGCTTCGCGTCGACCTCTCCCCCAAAGGGAGAGGTGAAAGAAGCGCCCGCTTCCATCAAAACACGAAACGCTCCAGCGCATCGGGCGCAAAGTCAGGCACCGGTTTTGCGCAATTCGATCCGTCCTTCGGCCAATCGTGCCGGTGGCACGATCGGAGGTGAGAGGACGATGCGACCACAAAGAGATGGAGCGGCGAAGCGGTTCAATCTGAACGCGCGCCGCTCCAGGATATCGGGCGCCTCGACCGGCGCAGTTCTCGGATTTTTTCCGACGGGACCAAGCGATCAAGCGTACAAACGCACGCTCTCCTGATCCCCGGACCGGAACAGATGGCGCGACGACCCGAACCCGTCAGTGGTGATGGTGGTGTCCGTGACCGGCTTCGCCGTCGTGATCGCAGCCATTGACGCCGGTTGCGAGCGTGCCGGCGAAATGGGCGGCGACCAGCGCTTCGGGCGTGTCGCCGGCGACCCCGGTCAGAACGGCGATGCCCCTTTTGGCGAGAAGATTGCGCGCCGCCGGGCCGATGCCGCCGGTCATCACCAGATTGACGCCGCGTTCGCCGAGCCACTTGGGCAGCAGCCCCGGCTCGTGCGGCGGCGCAGCCAGGTCCTCGCGCGCCGTGATCGCGCCGGTCTCGGCATCGGCATCGATCAGGGCAAAACTCGGGGCATGGCCGAAATGGCCGAACAGCCGGCCGTCTTCGACCGGAATGGCGATCCTCATGGGACTGCTCCTTGTGGGTTGAGTTCGCCCCGGTCATACGCCCGACGGGCTCGCACCGAAAGGCGGGATGCGCCGCCGCGGTACGGTGCGGCCATGTGTATCATAAGGCCGGGCGCTGTCGCTCAGCGCTCGATCAGCTCGACGATCACCCCGTCGGGGTCGCGCACGAAACAGGTGCGGGCGAGCATTTCGCGCGTGTGGGCGTCGCGCGGCGGCTCGACCGGCGTCACCCCGGCTGCCATCAGGCGCCGATAGATGGCGTCGATGTCGTCAAAACAGAAGGTGATGTGCCTGACCCCCGCCCGCCCGGCCGGCAGGTCCTTTGCGGCGGTAAGCCCTCCGGCGGGCGCCGCCAGTTCGAGCTGGCCGCCGCCGGCATCGAGAAAGGCCAGCTCCGCTCCGCCGTCCGGCGCCCGCTTGCGCAACAAAAGCCTGAGGCCGAGCAGGTCGCAATAAAAGGCGATGCTCGCATCGAGATCGCCGACCGCCATGCCGACATGTTCGAATCCCTTGAGCACTGGCATCCCTTTCCGCCGGCGTTGCGCGGGCCATCCTGGGCCGGTTCGTGGCCGGCGTCAAAGCCTCCGGATAGCGGCGGCGACGCGCCAGCATCCGCCATCGGTCCGTCACAATTCAGTCGCAAATCCGCCGCAATTGCGGCGCGCCTGTTGTGCGCCGCGCCGGCTTTGGCGCAACGGGATGGCACAAAGATGTTCAAGGATGCTTTCGAAGTATCCGCCCCGGATCTGCCCGAAGCGGCAGGTCCATCAGCCCCTCTTTCCCTCCGCATCGTCCTTTCGGCCGTCCCCGGCATCGCACTGCTCTGGGGTCAGCTCTGGGCGAGTGTCGCCATGCTCGACTGGAGCGTTGGCAGTCTCATCTTTCCTGGCTTGCCAGGGATCGCCATCGTCGGCGTCCTGACGCTCGGACCGGCACTCTGGGCTTCCTGGCGCGTCATGTGGACCGCGATCGAATCCGAACGGCTCATCGCCGCCAACGGCTAGCGGGCGCGGCACCAGGTCGCGCCAAAACCGATGGACATCGGCAGCCCGGCTTGCCTCAAATCAAGGCATCGGCCGCGCAATTCTGCTTGATTTCATTCCCGATCGCTGCTTTGCGACGCGCGGCATGTTCCCTCAACCCGGACCTTCATCCCGGAACGCACCCCACAGGCAGGCAGAACCCATGTCCAGATTTCACGGCGTCATTCCGCCGGTCGTGACCCTGTTTCGTCCCGACGACCAGTTCGATCCCGAGCAGCAGGCCCGGCTGATCGACAAAATCATCGCCGGCGGCGTCCACGGCCTGTTCTTCCTCGGCTCGACCGGCGAGGCCGCCCATATGACGACGCAGATGCGCCGCGAGGTCGCCGAATTCGCCATTGCCCACACCGCCGGCCGCGTGCCGGTGATGGTCGGCATCTCGGTTCCGGGCACCGCCGAGTCGATTGGCCTGGCCGAACACGCCGCCGCGCACGGCGCCGATGCCATTGTGGCCATCAATCCCTATTACTCGTCGCTTTCCCAAGACGGCATCTACCGCTACTTCCGCGCCATCGCCGATGCCGTGCCGCTGCCGATGATGGTCTACAATTTCCCGGGCGCCACCGGCCAGGACATCTCGCCCGAACTGGTCCGGCGCCTGGCCCTCGATTGCGAGTCGATCGTCGGATTCAAGGACACCGTCGACACCATCAGCCACATCCGGCGCGTCATCAGTGCCGTCAAGCCCGAGCGCCCCGACTTCGTCGTACTGGCCGGCTTCGAGGAATACATGCTCTTGACGCTCATTCTCGGCGGCGACGGCAGCGTGCCCGCCTCGGGCAATTTCGCGCCCCGGATCGCCGTCTCGCTCTACGAGGCCTTCCGCGCCGGCGACTACGAGACGGCTTTCGCGGTGCAGCGACAGCTTGCGGACATCATGCCGCTCTACTGGCTCGAAAGCCCCTATTTCGCCACCGTCAAGACGGCGATGAAACTGGCCGGCCTCGCCGAGGCCACCACGGTAATGCCACCGAGCCAGGATCCGTCGCCCGAAACCGTTGCCATTGTCGCCACGACGCTCCGAAAGCTCGGCGTGCTCGACAAATAGGCGCCATTGCGACGCGGCGCGGCAACGCGGATTGGCGCTTGCGCCGGGCTGGTCCCGCGTCCGGCAATGCCGCTATGCTGGCGCATCGGAGTCGCTGAAGGATTCGCCATGTCCGACCCTGTCGATCCCGTACTGCTCAAGCACCGCGAACTCGAACGCATTGCCATGGTCGCGTTGCACGCGGCGCGGCTTTTTCTCGAATCGGGGGCGCGCGTCAAGGTCGTGCACGAGGGCGCCGGGCTCATCATCAAGGGTCTCGGGGTCAGTTGCGTTGGCATGCGCGCCGGCTATGCCAGCCATGAGATCACCGTCTCACACGGGGTCAACACCATCACACGGATGACGGCGGTCGGCCCGCACGGGGTCAACCACCGGCTCGACCATGCCTTGCGCGGCCTGTGCGTCAGGGCGTCCAAGGGCGGCATGAGCGTTAACGAGATCGAAGCCGAGATGGAGCGGCTGGTCAGGGAAACGCCGCACTACCGCCCGCTCACCATCGCCGTCGCCGTGGGCATCGCCTGCGCGGCGTTCGGCCAGCTTCTCGGCATCGACTGGGCGGCGACCTTCCCGGTCCTGCTCGCTGGCATCATCGGCCAGCTCGCCCGCCATCACCTGCGGGGCCACGGCGTCAATTACTACGTCATCGCCGCCGCCGTCGCCTTTCTCGCCTCCACGATCGGCGGTCTGGGCGCCCGTTTCGCCGGCAGTGAAACCGTGCCGCTCGCCATGATCGCCTCGATCCTTTTGCTCGTGCCCGGCGTGCCCGCCACCAATGCCCAGACCGACATCATGGACGGCTACCCGTCCATGGGCAGCGCCCGCGCCGTCACGGTGCTGATGATCATGGTCTTCGCCACCGTTGGCGTCGGCCTCGCCGAATTCGTCCTGGTGATCCGCTGATGGACATGGCGTTTGCCCACTTCCTCACCCATCAAGTGCTGTTCGGTGCATTGGCCGCCGCCGGATTCGGCGTGTTGTTCAATATCGGCCCCAAGACACTCGTCTGGGCGGCTGCGGCGGGCGCTCTCGCCGTCGGCGTCAGGACGCTCGGGCAAGAAGCGGGCTGGAGCCTCGAGGCGGCCTCGTTCGCCGCCGCCTTTTCCGCCTCCTTCGCGGTCAGGTTCGTGCGGCTCTGGCTTGGCGCGGCCCGCAACGCCGTGGCGCTGGCCGGCTGCATCCCGATGGTGCCGGGCGCCTTCCTGAGCCAGGCGATCCTCGGGCTTTTTGCCGTGACGGCGCCGCAGCCCGACAACGAACTGGCGACCATCGTCTTGGCCATGGAATACATGCTGAGGGTCATTTTCACCCTCGGTGCCATCGGTGCCGGCCTCGCCATTCCCATCTATCTGCTCAAGACCAGGGACTTCTGAGGCCGTTGCGGCTGTGCAACACTCTGTCCCGTCGCAGGTGCAGCCGGCACGATCCGGATTGACGGGCAATGGTGACGGGCATATTGGCCACGACGGCTGCAGACGCCCGCCGCCCGCTGACGCCGTCATGGCGTTGCGGTGAAGCTCTGCCGGGATCATCCGTTTCTGTTCTTCCTCCGCGTCTCGCGCGGATGGCAATGCGGGCCCCATCCATTTTAGCGAGGCCGTGCATGAGGAGTGCAGAGCCTTGTCCGCTCCATCCCGCAACAGCTTTCTCGACGGCCCCATCCCCGTCATTTTCGCCAAAACGGCCCTGCCTATCATATTCGTGATGAGCATGAACGGCTTTCTGACCGTCGCCGACGCCCTTTTCCTCGGGCATTACGTCGGTGAACGGGCATTGGCCGCCGTCACCCTCGTTTTCCCGCTCTACATGCTGATCGTCGCCTTCTCGACGCTGGTGACGGGCGGCATGTCGAGCCTTGTCGCCCGCCATCTCGGCGGCGGCCGTTTCGATGAGGCCGAAACCGTGTTCGCCGGCGCGCAATGGCTGGCTCTCATGGCGAGCCTTGCCATCATGGCGCTCTACCTGGCGTTCGGCGGTCCGGCCGTCCTGATGGCGGCCGGCGGCGACGCCGATCTCGCCGCCATGTCGGCGACCTATCTGTCGATCATGGTCTTCACCACGCCGCTGATGTTCGTCCTTTCGGTCAATGTCGACGCTTTGCGCAATGAAGGCCACGTGACCAGCATGGCCATGGCAGGCCTGATCGTCACGATCAGCAATGTCGGCTTCAACTACGTCCTGATCGCCCTGTTCGGCATGGGCGTCGCCGGTTCGGCCTGGGGAACGGTTCTGGCGCAGGCACTGGCATTCGTTCTTGTCGTCGGCTTCCGCCTCTGGCGCCGCACGACCCTTCGACCCGGTTCCGTGTTCCGGCACGTCACCGCCTCGGCATGGCCGCGCATTCTGGCGCTCGGCGCGCCGATGAGCCTCAATTTCATCGGTGCCGCGCTGTCGACCACCGCCCTGTTGGCGGCCCTGCAGATGAGCGGGGTTGCCGACTACGCCACGACGGTCTCGGCCTATGGCATCATCACCCGCATCACCACCTTCACCTTCCTGCCTCTATTGGGACTGAGCCAGGCGATGCAGACGATCACCGGCAACAATTACGGAGCCGAACACTGGCAGCGCGTCGGCGCCAGCCTCCGATTCGCCCTTGTCTCGACTTTCGTTTTCTGCCTCGGCCTCGAAATGGTCATGGTGCTCTTCGCGCCGGCGCTGGGCCGGATGTTCGTCAGCGATCCGGGCGTCGTGTCCGAAGTCGGGCGCATTCTGCCGATCATGGTGGCGCTCTACGCGCTCGCTGGCCCGCTGATGATGCTTGGTGGGCATTTCCAGGCCATCGGCGATGCCGGCCGCGCCGCCCTTCTCAGCCTGACCAAGCCCTATCTGTTCTACATCCCGCTGGTCTTCGCGCTGGCCTTCGGGTTTGGCGGAGAAGCGATTTGGTGGGCCGGACCATGCGCGGACGCGTTCCTGCTCGCCCTGGCCGGGCTGGTGCTGGTCGACAACGCGCGGCGCCACGCGCTCCGTTTCGGCCTGTTCGGCCAACCGATCGGCAAGCCGGCGTAAGGCGGCAACCGGCTCTGCGCACCGGTCAGCCGCGCCTGTCGACGAATGCTCCGGCAACGAGCAGTGCCCCGCCGAGGGCCACGGGCGCCGCCAGAATGGCGTTGACCCAGACCGGGTTGGACAGGAGCGCGAAAGGGGCGAGCGCCAGCGCCAACAAGACGATCCCGGCCGCCAATGGCCAGCGGAACGACAGGGCCAGAACCACGATCAGCACGATCGCGGGCAAGGAGTGGATGGCAAAACCCAAAAGCTTTTGCCACCACGGCGCCTCCGAAGCGAAAACGTCGAGGCCGAACAGGGCGAGGAACAGACTGGCGCCCCCCGTCACGACCCGACCGACAATGATCAGAGCTTTGCGCATGACGAATACCTGCGACGGCTTGCCTCGCGCCGCCTCGCGCCAACGCAAGGACGACGCGTTGGTGTCGTTGCGCCCCGCACCGGTCGGTCAGCGCCGGGCCCGTTTCTGCCGCCGGTTCCTCCACCAGCGTCGCGCCCTGACGATCGCCCCGGCCAGCGGCCCGCGCAGGAACGGCACGTCCACGGCGAGCAGCAGCAGGCCAAGCGGCAGCATCCACAGGCCGAGGACCGGCAGGATGGAAAAGATGCCACCGAGAACGAGCAGGATGGCGAGCGGAATGCGCACCAGCATGGCGCCGGGCGTCCGCAAGGCGGCGAAGAACCGCCCCACCGGACCGGGCACGTCGCGCTCGATCCGGTCGAAGGCCCGGCGGAACCTGCTCGACGACTTGTCGTCCGTCATCCTGCCTCGCACAATGAGCTTTTCGCAAACATGGACCCTTGCGCGCCCGATTCAAGTCCGTCCAATGCTTTGCGGAGAGGAAAATTCATCGTATTTTGCCGCTGGAGTCTTGACAGCAGGCCGGCTTCGCCCTGAGTATTAACGTTATCCAATTCAGTACCGTTCGGCATCGTGCCAAGGCGCGCAATTGCCGGCGCGCCGGACACCATGCAACGGTACTCCGTAACAGGACAATCGTGTTGCCCCGGCCGCAGGCGAAATCGCCCTGCCCGAGCCGGCCGGTTTGTTTGCGTCTTCGCGAAACCTTCGGCCGACCTGACGACAGGTTCCGGCCAACCACATATGGGAGCTATTCTATGGACTATCGTCGCCTTGGAAAATCGGGCCTCAAGCTCTCCGAATTCTCGTTCGGCGCCTGGGTCACCTTCGGCAAGCAGGTCGATGTCGACGACGCCGCCAAGCTGATCGGCATCGCCTATGACGCCGGAGTCAACTTCTTCGACAATGCCGAGGGCTACGAGGCCGGCGAGGCCGAGGAGGTCATGGGCGCCGCCATCAAAAAGCTCGGGCTTTCCCGCGACACCTATGCCGTGTCGACCAAGGTCTTCTGGGGCGGCCCCGGCCCGCTCAACAAGGGGCTCAATCGCAAGCACATCTTCGACGCCTGCCACGCCGGGCTGAAGCGCCTCGAGGTCGACTATCTCGACCTTTATTTCTGCCACCGCCCCGATGTCGAGACCCCCATCGAGGAAACGGTGCGGGCGATGAGCGACCTCGTCACTCAGGGCAAGGTCATGTACTGGGGCACCTCGGAATGGTCGGCCCAGCAGATCACCGAGGCCCATGGCGTGGCGCGCCAGCACAATCTCGTGCCGCCGACCATGGAGCAGCCGCAATACAATTTGTTCGCCCGCGACAAGGTCGAGGGCGACTACGCGCCGCTCTACGACACGTTCGGTCTTGGCACGACCATCTGGTCGCCGCTCGCCTCGGGCTACCTGACCGGCAAGTACAACAAGGGCATCCCGGCCGACAGCCGCTTCACCCTGCCCGGCTACGAATGGCTGAAGAACAGCTATGAAAGCCCGGAGGGCAAGGCGAAAATCAAAAAGGCGATCGCCCTCGAAAAGCTGGCCAGCGACGCCGGCATGAGCCTCACCCATATGTCGCTGCTGTGGTGCCTCGAAAATCCCAACGTCTCGACTGTCATACTCGGCGCCTCAAAACTCGACCAGCTCGCCGGCAACCTCAAGGCGCTCGACCACAAAGCCAAGATGACGCCCGAGCTTCTTGCCGAGATCGAAGGGATCGTCGACAACAAGCCGGCCGAACCCGAACGGTTCTGAGATCGGCTGAAGGCGCCATCTTCGGCAGTGCAAGGGGGGCGACAACGCCCCCCTTTTTCAATCGGCGCCATCCGCGAACAACAACCCCCCGAGATAGATCAGCTCGTCTTCGGTACTGGCTTCGTCGCGCTCGGCATTCACGTAATTGACGACGAGCCGGTAGCGGCGGTTACCGAGTGCGAAATCGACGACCGGATCGCGCAGAATGTCGCCGCTCTGGCGCGCATACCAGTCGGACAGATCGGTCTCGCTCTGCGCACCGTCCTCTGCCGTGACGACAAGGCTTCGGCCGCGCAGGACGACATTGAGCGGTACAAGCCCGCGGCCGGTGTCCGATTGCGTCGCCGTAACCTCGCCGAGAAGCAATGGCGTGCCGGCGACCGAGACCGGATCAGCGAGCTCACGTGTCAGCGACACCGACACGGGTCCGGCAGTGACCGGATCGGGCGGCAGGCCGATCGCCGCGACGACACCGGCGTAATCGAGTGCGTCCGCGTCGGCGTCATGGCCGTGGCGGGCGAGAATGGCGACGAGGCGCGCTTCGCCGCCCTCGAAGGTGAGATAGTCGAGGGCGCCGCGCGCCTGTTGCGCCAGATCCGGCGTCCAGCCCGGCCCGCCCTTCGCCTCGGCTGCCGTCAGCGCCGCCTCGAACCGCCCGGCCTGATCGGATGCCGGCAGTGCCAGCATGCTGAACGGCCCGACGCTCAGAACCACAAAGGCGATGCCGGCCAGCGCCGGGATGAGCCTGATGTCGCCCCGCCTCCCCGGCAGCAGATGGAAGACGGTCAGAACCAGCGCCCAGACGCCACCGGCGATCAGCAGCATCCGTTCCGGCGTCAGCCCGTAGGCGGCGACACGCACGAAAAGGCCGATGGCAAGGAGCACCAGCGGCAGCAGCGTCGCCGGGAACCACAGGCGGCGATAGAGCCGCGCCAGCAGGCGGTCTTGCAGAAAGCGCGGGTGCAGCACCAGCCAGTTGGCCGCTCCGGCGACGAGGAAAGTTGTCACCAGCCAGCCGAGCACGCCGACCGGCAAGGTCTGGGTCACGGCGATCTGCACGCCATAGGCGGCAAGGATCAGCGCGTAAATGCCCAGAAGCGGCGTCAAAACGAACAGGCCGACAAAACCGATGGCCTGGGTCAGGAAGTCGGGAGATTCGAGCGCCTGGGCGTCGTATGCGTCGAGCCCCGGCAGCACGGCCAGCCAGTAGACTGGCACGAACAGGCAGCAAACGACCGGCAGCACCCATTGCATCATCAGGTCCCACAGCTCGATGCCGAACAGCAGGTCGAGCGAGCGGTCGATGGCCAGGAGCCCGAGGCAGAACAATGCGGCGGCGGCCACGGCGATGACGCCGGAGATGACGGCGCGCTCGTTGAGCCACCAGAAGCGATCCTGGTTGGCACGCCGCTCGGCGCCCTGCCCGATGCGGGTGAACCCGGCAACCGAGAGCCACATCACTGCCGCCAGCGGCACGAGCGGCAGCACCATCCACTCGGCGTCGCGGATCTGGAACAGGACCGGCGCCAAAAGCGGCAGCGGGTAGGCGAGTACTGCCCCGATCCGCCTTGCCTCCGGCCGGTTTTCGACAAAAAGGCTTCCCGCAAGCGCCAGGATGAATCCCACCACCGCGCCGCCGAAGAGCCTCAGTGCGTCCTGTTCGTCGAGCGGCAGCAGCCGGTTGGCCTGAACGATGACGACGATCGTTGCCGCCGCCGCAAAGACCACGGCAAGCGGAAAGCGCCGCAAGACCCGGGTGAGATCGGGCGAGAGCCAGTCCGACCAGCGTTGAATGTCCATGACGCCTCCCCTTTATGTCCGCGTCGCGCCGAACCACATGAGCCTGAGTAGTGTCAGCCAGTCGGCGCGCGGCTCTGTTGGCGCGAACGGATCGGCGACTGGCCGCGCCCGCGCATCAATCACGGCGATTTGGGCAAAAGCCGGGCGGATGGCCCGCGGCATCGACTTAAGGCTCGCCCGCGCCTTGGCCAGATGCGCCGCGCCGAATGCCCGGCAGCTTGCGAGCGCCGCCCGCAGCGCTGGACTGTCCTTTCGGCCAAGGATGTCGCCATGAGTAACGCCGTGCTCGGCGAAGAGGCTCAGCGGCAGGAACAGCTTGCCGCGCGCCGCGTTGAAGCCGAAGGCACGCAGGTGGCCGAACAGGGCCAGGGCGACCCCGAGATGGCCGGCGGCGTCGCCATCGGCCGGCGGCGTGCCATGGTTCAGAATGGTCGCGGCGAGCTGCAGCGGCACCGACACCGTCTCACCGGCATAGCCCTCGAAGCGATCGACATCCGGCATCGGGTCGCCATAAAGGTCGAAGCGCCGCGCTTCGATCAGGTTGATGAGCGGCTGCGCCGGCAGGCGATGGCGCGCCATCGTCTCGATCAGCGCCAGGGCCACGGGGTTCTGTTCCGCCTCGTCGCGCCTTTTGCCGCCGAGCAGCTCGGCCCACCAGGTCAGGCGGATTTCGCCGGCCATCGGCTCGCGGACGCGCTCGCCCACCGCCGCAATTTCGGCGACCGCCGCATAGAGCGCCTGCACGGCGGCGCGTTCGGTCTCCGGCAGGATCAGCGTCGCGTAATAGCGCTCGCGGTCGAGCGTTCTGAGGGTCTTGGCAATCGGATCGGCTGCGGCGCCGGTCATCGTCCGCCGGCATCGGCGACGGCGATCAGCGCCGCCCCGACGGCCCGCTCCTCGGCAAAAAGCACGTTGTAGGTGCGGGCCATGCTGCCCGTCGATCCCGGCTCGGCGACGATGCCGTGGTCGCGGAAGGCCTGCTTCAAAGCCGCCGGCAGCGGCCGGAAGGTCTCGCCCATGCCGATCAGCAGGATCTCCAGCCGATCGGCGACGGCAAGGACCGGCGCGAAGGCATCGAGCGTCAGCTCGTCCGGCCCGGTGACCGCCCAGGCATGCATGCCCGTAGGCAGGCACAGGAGCGAGCCGCGATGCGACATTTCAGCGAAGCGGAAGCCGAGATTGCCATAGGCGTCGAGGCGCGCCTGATAGGGGTAATGTCCCTTGCGAGCGTCCATGAACTAGACGGAAGCACCGTCGGCGCGCTTTTCGACCGTCTTTTCCTTCTCGACAGGCGCCCTGTTCTTGAGGCCGAGCAGCAACAGCACCGGCGAGGCGATGAAGATCGAGGAATAGGTGCCGACAACGATGCCCCAGGTCATCGACAGGGTGAAGCCGCGAATGACCTCTCCGCCGAAGAACACCAGCGCCAGGAGCGCGAGGATTGTGGTGAATGCCGTCAGCGTCGTTCGACCGAGGGTCGAATTGATCGAATCGTCGAGCAATTGCAACAAGGCCAGCTTGCGGAACTTGCGCATGAACTCGCGCACGCGGTCATAGACCACCACCGTGTCGTTGAGCGAATAGCCCACGATGGTGAGCACCGCCGCGATACTGGATAGGTTGAATTCAATGCCGAGCAATGAATAGAAGCCGATGGTCAGAATGACGTCATGCGTCGTGGCGACCACGGCGCCGAGGGCGAATTGCCACTCGAAGCGGAACCAGATGTAGATGAGGATGGCGACGAGCGCGATGAGCACAGAAACGGCGCCGCCGACGGCCAGTTCGCCCGAAACGGTCGGGCCGACGCTCTCGGTGCGCCTGACTTCATAGACGGCCGGATCGAGCGCGTTGGTCACGGCTTCGACCGCGTCCTGCTGGGCGGTATCGCCACCCGGCTGCGTCTCGAGCCGGATCAGCACGTCCTCGGGTGTTCCGAACCCCTGAACCTGCACGTCGCCGAGGTTGAGCCCGCCCAGCCGGCTGCGGATATCGCCGATATCGGCCTCGCCCGAGACGGCCTGGATTTCGATGGACGAGCCGCCCTTGAAGTCGATGCCGAGGTTGAGGCCCAGGGTAAAGAAGGCAACGACCGACGCCACCATGGCAAGGGTCGAACCGGCAAGCGCGATCTTGCGCCACGACATGAAGGGCACCTGCGTGCCGTCGGGCACGAAGCGGAAAATCTGCATGTGCAGCGTCTTCGGCCGGCGCCACGAAAACCAGCGCCCAACGATGAACAGCGTCACCAGATAGGCCGTGAACAGCGTCGTCAGGATACCGATGGCCAACGTCACGGCGAAGCCCTGAACCGGGCCGGAGCCGAGGAAGAACAGGATGACGGCGGCGATCAGCGTGGTCAGGTTGGCGTCCATGATGGTGCCGATGGCACGCTGGAAGCCGGCCTCGATGGCCTGGACCGGCGTGCGCCCGGCGCGCTGTTCCTCGCGTATGCGCTCGTAGATGAGCACGTTGGCATCGACCGCCATGCCGACGGTCAGAACGATACCGGCAATGCCCGGAAGGGTCAGCGTCGCCCCGAGCGCCGACAAAATGCCGAGCAGGAGGGTGATGTTGAGGATAAGCGACAGGACGGCAAAGACGCCGAACAGCCCGTAGGCCAGGACCATGAACACCATCACCGCGACGGCGCCGATCAAGCCGGCGACGACGCCGGCCTGGACGCTGTCGGCGCCGAGACTCGGACCGACCGAGCGTTCCTCGATGATGTCGAGCGTCGCCGGCAGGGCGCCAGCCCTCAGCAGCACCGCCAGGTCGTTGGCGGATTCGACGGTGAAATTGCCGTAGATCTGGCCCGACCCGCCGGTGATCGCCGTCTGGATGACCGGCGCGGTAATGACCTGGTTGTCGAGCACGATGGCGAAGCGCTTGCCGACATTGGCCGAGGTGATCTCGGAAAAGACGATGGCGCCGCGCGTGTCGAACTTGAATGTCACGACCGGACGCGAGGTGCGCTGGTCGTAGCCGGCCTGCGCGTCGACGAGGCTCTCGCCGCCGAGCGAGACGTCCTCGTACAAAAGTTCGCTGCCCGCACCATCGGAATTGGCAACGACATAGGTGCCCGCCGGCAGGCCCTGCGCCTCGGCCTGGGTGGCCGTCAGGCCGGTATAGACGAGGTGGAAGGTCAGGCGCGCCGTGCGCGAGATGATGTCCTTGAGGCGCGCCGAGTCCTCAAAGCCCGGCACCTGCACCAGCACGCGGTCATTGCCCTGGCGCTGGATGGTCGGCTCGGTCGTGCCCAGTTCGTCGATACGCTTGCGGATGACCTCGATCGACTGGGCCACCAGCGCCGTCATGCGCTGTTCCAGCCCGGATTCGGTCAGGCCGACCTTGATGCGGCCGTCCTCCTGCCCCTCGACGCTCAGTTCGCTGACCGTGCTGAACACTGCGCCCGAATAGGCGTCGAGCGTCTTGATCGCCTCGACAGCTTCGGCGGCACGCACCGGATCGACCAGTTCGACAATCAGGGTGTCGCCCTCCGTCGAGATCAGGTTGCCGATACCCTTCTCGTTGGCGAGCGTCGAGCGGATGTCGCGGCGAAGCTCCTTGATCCGCTCGGAGACGATGCTCTCGCGGTCGACCTGCAGCAACAGGTGCGAACCACCCTGCAGGTCGAGGCCGAGCACGATCTGCTGTTTGGGCAGCATGCCGGGCCAGGACGAGAGGACCGAGGACGGAACGAGATTGGGGGCAACGAACACGATGCCCAGCAGGGCGGCCAGGGCGATGATCGCGGTTCGTATCGGCGAGAACTGAAGCATGAGCGCACGGGGAGCCGGTTTCCCGGCGCGGAGTCCTATTTGTTGTCGTTGACCGGCTCGGGTTTGGACCTGACGTCCGAGATCATGCCGCGCACGACCTTGATCTTGACGCCCTGCGAGATCTCGACCTCGAGATCCTCGTTGGCGACCGCCTTGGTCACCTTGCCGACAATGCCGCCATTGGTGACGATCGTGTCGCCACGCGTGATCGCGTTGAGCATGGCGGCGTGTTCCTTGGCGCGCTTCTGCTGCGGCCGGATGAGGAAGAACCAGAACACGCCGACCATCAGCACGATGGGCACGATGTTCAGCAAAATTGCGTCCATTCCACCGGCGCCGGCGCCCGACGCCTGCGCATATGCGGGGGTCACAAACATACACTCGCTCCTTGGGATCGGCTTGTCATAAAGATGCAGCCCATATCATAAAGGCGGCAACAGGCGCGACCGGGACGGCGCGCCAAAATCGCGCGACTATACCGTCGCGCATGCGCGAATGCAAAGACTAAGCACGACCCAGTCGAGCAGGTGAGGTTTCTGGTGCAAGATATTGACATTTATGAACAAATAATTGCGCGACTCGACCGCATCGCCGGCGCTCTGGATCGGTTGTCCGGCCTCGCCGCGCCCGAGCAGGCGGTGCTCGGCGACGCGGACGGCTACCATTGGGACGGACGCGCCGGTGCGCTGCAGCCCGTTGCCCGCATCAATTCCGTCCCCTTTGACCTGTTGAAGGGCCTCGGCGGCGTATTGCCGGCGCTTCTGGGCAATACTGAGCAGTTCGCCCGAGGCCACGGCGCCAATAACGTCCTGTTGTGGGGCGCGCGCGGCATGGGCAAGTCATCGGCCATCAAGGCGGTGCACCAGCGCGTCCGGGCCGGCCTGCCCGCCGGCCGGCGGCTCGTCCTCGTCGAGATCAGCCGCGAGGACATCGAAACGCTGCCGGCGCTTCTGCGCGTGCTGACCGGCCTTGCGGCCCGGTTCATCGTTTTCTGCGACGACCTGAGCTTTGATCGCGACGAGACGAGCTACAAGTCGCTGAAGAGCATACTGGATGGCGGCATCGAGGGCCGGCCGGACAATGTCGTTTTCTACGCCACCTCCAACCGCCGGCACCTGATGCCGCGCGACATGATCGAGAACGAACGCTCGACTGCCATCAACCCGTCCGAGGCGACCGAGGAAAAGGTGTCGCTCTCGGACAGATTCGGGCTGTGGCTCGGCTTTTACAATTGCGATCAGGAGACCTATCTCGACATGGTCGTTTCCTATGTCGCCCACTATCGCATCCCGATCGCCGAGGATGCCTTGCGGGCGAAAGCCATAGCGTGGTCCCAGACGCGCGGCGCCCGCTCCGGCCGTGTCGCCATCCAGCTCGTTCGCCAGCTCGCCGGCGAAGCGGGGATGGACATTTAGGAATCCTGTCAGGACATGAAGAAAACCCGGCTGCGCGGCCGGGGTTTCGTGACGTCAGGAGAAGACTCGTATCGGCATCAGCCGGCGAGCAGCGGCATCGGGTCGACCGGGGTGGCGCCCTTGCGCAATTCGAAATGCAGCTGCGGCCGCGAGACGCCGCCGGTCATGCCGGTCGAGCCGATGGCATCGCCGCGACCCACCGTCTCGCCCTTGGCAACGGTGATGTCCTTGAGGTGGGCATAGGCCGAGACATAGCCGTTCTCGTGCTTGATGAGAACGAGGTTGCCATAGCCCTGCACGGCGCTGCCGGTATAGATCACCATGCCGGTCTCGGCGGCGCGCACTGCGGTGCCCTCCTGGGCGGCGATGTTGATGCCGGAACGCGAGGCGGCGAAATCGGTGATCACCGTGCCGGAAAGCGGCCAGCGGAACTTGCCGTCCTCGGCCGGCGGCTTGACCATGGCGTTGACCGTCTCGCTGGCGCTGGCGGTGACCGTGGTGTCGGTCGTGCTGGCCACTTCGGTGCGGACCGGACTGGTCGGCGTCTTCGGCGCGGCGGCCGGACCGGCGCCCGGCGTTGCCGCCGGCTGGCTGGCGAGCTTGCCGCCCGGAATGACCAGTTTCTGGCCGACATAGATCTTGTCCATCGAGGACAGGCCGTTGGCCTTGACGATGGTGTCGGGCTCAACGCCGTACCGGCGCGCGATGACGTAGAGCGACTCGCCCGAGGCGATGGTGTGGATCGGACCGCCGACCGGCGACGCGGTCTTGCCCGGCTGGGCCAGCGCTTGCGGGAGAGGCTGAGTGCCGAGCGTGCCCGGAACCGGAGCCGAAGACACCTGGACTGTTTGCTGGGCTGACATGGCTGGACTCCCCCCCGATGTAATGACCGGCGGCAGCGGCTGCGACCTGACTGCGGCGGTGCCGTTGGCTGCAACAGGCGCTTGCGACACCGCGGCGGTGGTGACCGGCGCGATGGCAATAGGGCGGCCGACATCGGCGGGCGGCACATAACGCCCCATGCCGGTCGGCTGGCTGGCAAGCGGCGCCGGCATCGATTGCGACGCCATCGTCCCCGCCGTCGTCCCAGTGGACCCGGTGACGGCAGGATCGATAAAGCTCCGGCTTCCCAGAGAAGAACATCCCGCCAGGGATACGGCGCCGGCCAACAGCGCGGCTGCGGCTACCGACCGCCGAAACGCGAGATCCGAAATGCGGTACCTCATCGGCCAACTCGTTACTCGAACACAACTGGCCCAAGCATAGACTTGTTAAGGTAAAGACGAGCTTAAAGGGGGAAGGCGCAGCGCGCCGTGCTCGGCGATCACCAGTTCGCGCCCTTCCCGCTGCACGCTGACGATGGTCTGGCGCGCCGTCGCCGGCCCCACCGCCGCGACGAGAATGCCCTCGTCGACGAGCTGGTCGGCCAGCGCTTCCGGCAGGTCCGGCACCGAACCGCCAAGGATGATGCGGTCGAATGGCGCCATCTGCGGCAGACCGCCCATGCCGTCGGCGACAAAGCCGACGATGTTGTCGGCCCGCAACGCCCGCCAGCGTTCGGCGGCGGCGACATTGAGCGCCCGCTCCCGTTCGATCGAGAACACCCGCCGCCCCAGCCGCGACAGCAGCACGGCCGAATAGCCGCTGCCCGTGCCGATTTCGAGAATCTTGCCGGCGCCAGCCGCATCGAGTTCGGCGAACAGCCGCGCCAGGATCATCGGCGAGGTGATCGACTGGCCATGCCCGATGGGCAGGGAAGCGTCCTTATAGGCGTAATCGGCGTAGTCCTCGGGCACGAAGGCTTCGTGCGGCACCGTTTCGAAGGCGGAAAGCAGCGTGCGGTCGGTGATGCCGAGACCGCGAAGCGCCAGGATGAGGCCAGCGCGGGCGACGAAATGCCTGTCGTTTTCGCCGCCCGGTCCAGTCATTGCGTCGAAGCAGATGGATCCGGCTTGTAGCGCACCGCGTCGCCGCCGCGTTCGCCGGCATTGTCGTGCTTTGGCGCCGGGACGGGGCCGAGCGCGTCGACAAACCGGGTCTGCATGCCGGCAACGGCGCCGTGGTCGGACTGGTCGAGCCGGAGCGGTGTCACGGTGATGGCGCGGTCGCGGTTGAGGACGTGGAAATCCGCCTCGGGGCTGAGATCGACGGGCGGGTTCGGAATGGCGATGAAGAACTTGCCGGCGTTGCGGCTCGGATAGTAGCCGATGGGCGAGCGCGCGAAGCGCTGGTGCGGCACGACGCGCACGCCGGCCACGGTCTCGGCCGGGCCAAGCGGGAAATTGACATTGTAATAGACACCCGGCCGCCGCGTCTCGGCGATCAGCGCCCTGAGCACGGCGGCACCATGCGCGAGGGCGCAGTCCCAGTTGATGTCGACACCGTTCTCGTAGTCGACCGCCTGGCTCATGGCGACGCCGAGCGCCCCCTGCATCGCCGCTTCCCGCGCCCCGGCGAGCGTGCCCGAACAATTGATGATGTCGCCGAGATTCTGGCCGTTGTTGACGCCGGACAAGACGATGTCGGGCATAAGGCCGCCGAACAGGTCCGGATGCGTCATGCCGACCGCGACGCAATCGGCCGGCGTGCCGTCGATGGCGAAAACATGCGGCGCGCGGCGCTCGATCTCGAGCTCGGTGCCGAAGGAAAAGCGATGCCCCACCCCGGACTGGTTGCCGGATGGCGCCAACACGTTGACGTCGTCGCTGACCGCCCGCGCGATTTCGAGCGCCACCTCGAGACCGGGCGCGCCGACCCCGTCATCGTTGGTGATCAGAATGCGCGGGCCCTTGGTCATTGGGCCGGTCCGATGCGCTCGAGGCCGCCGAGATAGGGCTTGAGCACGTCCGGAATGCGGAAGCCGCCATCCTCTTCCTGGTGGTTTTCCATCACCGCGATCAGGCAGCGGCCAACGGCAACGCCCGAGCCGTTGAGCGTGTGGACCGGATTGATATTGCCATCGGCGTCGCGATAGCGCGTGCCCATGCGCCGCGCCTGCCAGTCGCCGGCCATCGAAACCGAGGAAATCTCGCGATAGGTGTCCTGCCCCGGCAACCAGACCTCGATGTCGAACGTGCGCTGCATGGTGGCGCCCATGTCGCCGGCGCACAGCCGCACCACCCGATAGGGCAGTTCGAGGCGCTTGAGCACTTCCTCGGCGCAGGCGAGCATGCGCTCCTGCTCGGCGTCGGACTTGTCCGGCTCGGTGACAGAGACCATCTCGACCTTGTTGAACTGGTGCTGGCGCAGCATGCCGCGCGTGTCGCGCCCGGCCGAACCCGCCTCGGCCCTGAAACACGGCGTCAGCGCCGTCACCCGGATCGGCAGGTCGGCGACGGAAAGGATCTGCTCGCGCACCAGATTGGTCAGCGGCACTTCCGAGGTCGGGATCAGCCAGCGGTCGTCGACCGTGCGAAAGGCGTCCTCGGCGAATTTCGGCAATTGCCCGGTACCGTAGAGCACTTCCGGCCTGACCAGCAGCGGCACCTGGTGTTCAGTGAAACCGTGTTCGGTCGTGTGCAGGTCGAGCATGAACTGTCCAAGCGCCCGCTCGACCCTGGCCAGAGCCCCGCGCAACACGACGAACCGCGCCCCCGCGAGCCGTGCCCCGGCCTCGAAATCCATGAGCCCGAGCGCTTCGCCGATGTCGAAATGCTCCTTGGGCGCGAAGTTGAATTTCCGCGGCTCGCCCCAGCGGCTCTTTTCGATATTGTCGTGCTCGTCCTTGCCGTCCGGCACGGTGGGGTGCAGCAGATTCGGCAGCGTTTCGAGCATTGCGGTCAACGCGGCCGAGGCGGCGCGCTCGCGCTCTTCGGCCTCCGGCAGCGCCGTCTTGAGCGCCGAGACCTCTTCCATCAGTTCGGCGGCCTTCTGCTCGTCGCGCGCGGCCTTGGCCTGGCCGATGAGCTTGGAGGCGATGTTGCGCCGTTCCTGCATCTCGTTGAGCGAAACGATCGCCTCGCGGCGTTCATCGTCGAGCTTCAGCGCCTCGGCCGCTTTCGGACCGAGCCCGCGCCGAACCATCGCCGCGTCGAAAGCCTCGGCGTTGGCGCGAATCCATTTGATGTCGAACATGATTGAGCCCGTTCAGGTATTTGTCTCCGCCGAGGCGGCTTCGGCGCGGGCGCGCCGCCGCTCGACCCACTTAACGGAGAGGATCGACACCTCGTAGAGCAGCAGCAACGGCAGGGCAAGGCCGAGCTGCGAAATCGGATCGGGCGGGGTCAAAAAGGCCGCGACGACGAGCACGGCGACCACCGCGTATTTGCGCCAGGCGGCGAGCGATTTCGCCTTGACGAGCTCGGCCTGCGCCAGAAGCGTCAGCAGGACCGGCAATTGGAAGCAGACGCCGAAGGCGAGCAGCAGCGTCATGATCAGCCCCAGATACTCGCTCACCCGCGTCTGCATCTGGATGGTCACGCCCTCCTCGAACACCTGCGTGCCGAGAAAGAAGGCCAGGGCCAGGGGCATGACGCCGTAGTAAACCAAGGCGCCACCAAGCAGGAACAGGATAGGCGTAGCGACTATGTAAGGCAGGAATGCGCCCCGCTCCTTCTTGTAAAGGCCGGGCGCCACGAAGGCGTAGATCTGGTAGGCGATGAAGGGAAAGGCCAGTGCGAAGGCCGCGAACATGGCGACGCTCAACTGGGTGAAGAACTGCTCCTGCGGCGCGGTGAAGATCATCTCGACCGTGCCGTCCGGACCAACGGCCTGTTTGAACGGGCCGATCAGGAACAGGTAGATTTCCTTGGAGACGAAAAAACACAAGATAAGCAGGACGCAGAACGCCATCAGCGACCAGATCAGGCGCTTGCGCAATTCCATGAGGTGTTCGAGCAGCGGCGCCTCGGTGCCGGCCAACTCGTCTTCCTTGGACTTGTCTTCGATCTGCGGCGTGTCAGCCATGGGTTAGGCCTTCTCCGCCTTTGCCGTCGTGCGGCGGCGCGCCGGTTTGGCAGCGGGTTTTGTCACTGCATCTTCCGGCTTTGTCGCGCCCGAAGCGGGTTTGGCCCTTTTTGCCTTGATCGATGCCGCTTTGGCGGTTTTCGGCGCGGTTCCGGCAGACGCGGCGGATGCCGCTTTT
>JAHJQZ010000164.1 GCA_018818925.1 Alphaproteobacteria bacterium | reverse complement strand
TTACGGTTTGCGCTTGAACGGCGAGAATCGAGACGCCGAGCAGAAGCGCTGCCCCAGTCAGGGCGCGAACATGCTTCATCAGATTTCCTCCCAAATACGCTTTCGCGTCGTGCGCTTTTGCCGGCTATAACGTTGCAGCGTGTCCTTGCCGGACGTTGCGCACGATAGATTTTTGCCATGCACCCTTTTAGCCAACAATCCGGTTTGCTATGCAGGTCTTCCGGAAACTTAAGAAGGCTACCATGGACACGCGTGAAGCCCGATCGCGCAAAAGCGTATTATCGGTATCCCGGCCGATCGGTCGGCCAGACCGGCAGTTTTACGCCAAGTCCAATGCATTCGGTCGTTTCGGCATGCGCTGGTTCCGGCCGGTGGTCATGTCGGCGCCACACAGCCATGGCCATATCGAGCTCAACTGGCTCAGCTCCGGGCATATGGACTATGTGTTCGACGGTCGGCCGGTCCGCATTCATTGCGGGCACCTGGTGGCGTTCTGGGCCAGCATTCCGCATCAGGCCGTCGCCATCGACTATGGTGAAAACGACGATGCCCAGCAATGCAACATCTACTTGCCGCTCGACGCGTTTCTGCACATCCCGCATATCGACCGCCTGCATGAGGACATGATGGGCGGCGCCGTCCTCGGCTTCCGCCCCGATGCGGTGGGCAGCGGGACGCTGCATCGCTGGTACGGCGACTACCGCAGCGGCGACCCCGAGCGTCAGGACATCCTCAAAACCGAAATCGCTTCCATGCTTCGGCGATCGACCCTGATCGGCTGGGACACGCTGATGCCGGCCTGGATCGAACCGACCATCGCCAATCCGCGCCAGGCGCCCCCTGTCCGCTATGTTGTCGCCATGGTGCGCTACATCCTCGAAAACCTTGCCGAACCGCTGTCGGTCGACGATGTCGCCAAGGTTGTGGGACTTCATCCCAACTATGCGCTCAATCTGTTCACCAGCGTCATGCGTGTGCCGATCCGCAAGTTTGTCATCCGTATGCGGCTCGTCCGAGCGCGGGCGTTGTTGTTCGAAAGCAACTTGTCGATCGCCAATGTCGCTTTCCAGTCTGGCTTCAACTCCCTGAGCCAGTTCTATGCGCATTTCGGCCGCGCTTACGGTGTGACACCGATGGAACTGCGCCGGCATTTGATCAGGTAGCCCCGATCGCAACGGCCATCGGGACACAGGCGCCGCGCCTGACCCCGCCAATATCGAGATCGAAGTCGAGCGACCAGACCTGGGGATGCCGGCATCTGTCCATGACGTTTTGGTCACGCCGCGGCCGAAGATCTGGTCGGTCGGTCGCCGAAGATCTGGACGACAACGCGACAAGGCTATCGTCGGCGCCCGCGCGCGGAAATTCGCCGGCGATCGGCCATCCATTGCCGCCGCAATCGGTCTTTTGAATGTGCGGCCCGGTCACTTCGGACAGCTCCCGCCTGCCCTGACCGCCCCTCTCAGCCAATTTGCCGAATTCTCAGCACACTACCAGATGTCATACCGAATCCTGATGCGCTCGACTCATCGGGATTCGGTCAAGCCCGCGCGGCGCTTGAGCATTTCAAGGTGAGGATGCGTGAGCATCTTCGAGCCTTGGTATCAGTCATGCGCTATGCCGGCATAGCGCTCTGCGAGAACCTCGAAGGCGCGCTTGCGGGTCGATTTGTCCTCCGCAATCAGGCCCTTGCGGTTCCAGCCGCGCTGCACCGAAGTCTGGCGCCTGAGGCTGCGGAAATCGTAAAGGATCCAGGGGAAGACGCCGGCGATGTAGTCCCGCGCGCCGATCGTATCCATCTGCATGCCCATCAGAAGCGCCTGGCGCTCCTCGGTGAACAGCTCGGTGTCCGGGCCGTGGCAGCCGGCAACCGCGTCGGCGCCGGTCTCGGAAATCACCACCGGCCGGTCGGGGAACGAGTTGTCGAGAAGCTTCTCGAAATCGGCAAAATCCTTTTCGTACCAGCCGAAATACTCGTTGAGCCCGATGATGTCGAGATGCTCGGCCAGCCGGTCCTCGACGCGGAACTCGGTGCGATTGATCAGGCAGGCGGCGGCGGTGAGCCGTGTCGGATCGAGCGCCCGGGCTAGTTCGGCCAGCCGGCTCATGAACGAGAGCCGCGCGTTGGAGTCGGCATTCTCGTTGCCGACGCCCCAGATGACGACGCTGGCGCGGTTGCGGTCGCGCCGGATCAGCTCGCTCAGTTGGTTGGCCGCATCGGCATAGGTCTCGGGATTGGCGAAATCGATGGCCCAATAGACCGGGATTTCCTCCCAGAGCAGGATGCCGAGTTCATCGGCGATCTCGGCCACCTTCTCATGATGCGGGTAGTGCGCCAGCCGCACCGCATTGGCGCCAAGCGCCTTGACGTCGGCAAAGCGGCGCCGGATGTCGGCTTCGCTTGTCGCCTTGCCACGTTCGGCATCGTCCTCGTGCACGCAGATGCCCTTGAAATAGACCGGCGCGCCGTTGAGCAGGAGCCGCGTACCCTCGCGGGCAAACGCCCGGAACCCGACGCGGTCGGACACACGGTCGTCGCCGAAACGGACCGCGACGTCGTAAAGGCGCGGACTCTCTGGCGACCACAGTTCGGGTCGCCAGTCGACGAGCGCCTGTCCCCTGCCCTTCACAACATCGAGCGTAAGCGTCGGACCGCCGGCAATTGCAACCTCGGCCGGTCCTGAGACCGCTTTCGATAGGGCGATGTCGGTGCGGACCCTGCCGGTTGCCGGATCGAGCCCGATGCCGAAATCGACGATATGGGTTGCCGGCACCATGATGAGCGAGACCTCGCGATAGAGGCCGCCATAGTTGAACCAGTCGAAATGGCTCATCGGCACCTGCTCTAGGCGCCGCGTGCTGTCGACCTCGATCAATAGCCTGTTGCGATCGGCGCCAAGTGCCGGCGTCAGGTCGACGAAAAACGGTGTCGAGCCACCTTTGTGCATGCCGAGCAGTTGGCCGTTCAGAAAGGCGCGTGCGAGGTAGTTGGCGGCGCCGACGCGCAGGATCACCCGTTCTCCATCCGCCGGTGGGGCGATGTCGATGTCGCGCCAGTACCAGACCGCGCCCTCGTAGTGAAAAAGCTCGGGTTCAACCGTGTTCCAGCAAGCCGGTACGGGCATGGCCCGCCAATCCGGTGAGAAATCGTAGTCGCGCGGCATGTCCCATTCGGAAAGGGGTCTGGCGTCGTAGTCGAACCAGCGCTGGCGCAGGCCCTCCTCGAAGGGATCGAGCACGAAGCCCCAATTGCCGTCGAGGGGCTGGACGGTCCGTCCGCCCATGAAAACCATCGTCTCGGCGGTCGCGCTCGGCGCGTCGAATCCGGAGGCAAAGCTCTCGTCATGAAGGTGGGCATAAGGATCGGTCGACGCCTTGTGCTCGGGCGTTGTCATGCAGTGGGTCTCCGGTAGCCGATGCCGATCATGGAACGGAAATGCCAGTCGCGTCGGCCCGGCCAAAGATACTGATCCGCCATGGCCATGCCAATCCAGCGAAACCAGGTGGAGAAAGCGTTGGAGTGTCCTTGCGGCTCGGAATAGCCGCCGATCCAGCCGTCCTGGCGCAGTTCGCCGCTGAGCGCATCCGCGAATCCGCCATCCGGCCTCTGGAAATCGAGAAGCGCGACGAGCTTACAGCGCAGCCAATCGGCGATCTCGCCGCGGCGATAGTCTTGCGTGTCGGCGGCATGCACGAGCAGGTCGATCTCGTCCACATCGATGCAGGCGCTATGGATGCCGGTCGCCAGGTTGAGCGTGTAGTCCACGGCGGCGACATGGTTCGGGATCTCGCGCCTGCAGGCGTAGTAAAGATGGTAATTGTGCATCGAGCCAGCCATGGCGTGCAGAAGCGGAATGCCACCGCGCGACTGCCCGACACCCCAAAATCCGGTCTGCGGGTTCTGGTTGCGGGTGTGCCATTCGAACAGGTAGTCGATCGCCGCGTTCGCAGCCGCCTGTTGTCCGGGGCTGCCCCATTTCCGCACCAGCAGCAGGAACGAGCCGAGATTGACGATGTTGTTGCCTTCCTGCCACGGGTCGCGCAGGTCGCGGTCGGCCATCCAGGCCTTGAGCCGCAGCGGTTCGAGAAAAGGCGCAACGAAATCGAGCACCGGCGCAAGCTCCGGGTCGAGCGCCTGCAGCGCGCCAAGCGTGTAGTTCGTGACGTGGAAATCGATGTAGCGCCAGGTCTCGTCGAGATCGGGTTTCTTGAACACGGTGTCGTCGCGCATGCCGGGCACGCGGAAGACCCCGTCCGACCGCCGGAAGCCGAGCAACCACTCCGACAGGACCGCTTTCTCGGATGCGCGCCATGCATCGAGCCCGCCGAGCAGGGCGCGCGCCATGATGGCGTTGTAGGTTCCGGGCAGCAGCATGCCGGGCCACGCTTCGGCGTCGTGATTGGCGCTCGACCGACCGACGCCGCGCGGCCGATCGGCAACCTGCATAGCGTCGAACCATTGAAGGCTTCGTACCGCGGCCTCGTCGATGCGGGACCAAAGCTCCTTGTCGGACGGACTGACACTCACCCGAACGGTCATCCCTTTACTGCCCCCTCGGCCATGCCCTGCATGACGCGCTTCTGGGCGGCGAGGAAGACGATGGTCACCGGAATGGTCGTGATGATCGCCAATGCCATGATTGCCTGAAAATTCGTGCCCAGCTCGCCGGTCTGATTGAGCAGCGCCACCGGCAACGTGTAGGTCGAAGTGCCACGCGAGATGACGAGCACCGGGAACCATTGCGCCCAGTTGAGCAGGAAGGTGATGATCGTCACCGTCGCAACGATCGGCATCGAGACGGGCAGGACGATGGTCCTCAGGATCTGCGTCTCCCCGGCCCCGTCGATGATCGCCGCCTCGATCACCTCCTTGGGAAAGGCGCGGAAGAACTGCTCGAACAGGAAGAACTGGATCGGTCCGAGGGCGAGAAACAGGATGATGCCGGCATAGGTGCCGAGCAGTCCGAGTTTGAAGACGACGATGTAAACCGGGATAACCAGCAGCATGTAGGGATACATCATTGTCAGGAGGAATCCGGAGCGCAGCAGCCGGAAGGCGATGAGCTGCGGCCGCCGCGTGATGGCATAGGCACCCATCGCCGTCAGAACGACGCTGAGGACGGTCGAGAGCGTGGTGATGACCAGAGAATTGACGATATAGAGCCAGATCGGTTCGCCGCTCACCATGGCGATTTGGGAAAACGCCGTGAAATCGAACTGCTCCGGCCACAGCCGCAACGGATCGGTCAACACGTTCTCGGCCGAGCGGAAGGCGCCGAGTACCATCCACCAAAAGGGATATAGGAAGAACAGGCTTCCGAGGATGAGCACGGCATAGGCGCCGGCCTGCAGCAGGCGGTTCGGTCTCATGCCCGCCCCCTTTCACCGATGCGATACGCCAGGAAGGCTATGACCGCGACCAGGACGAAAAGGATCGTCGCCATGGCCATGGCCTCGCCGTAACGGCCCTGGTCGAACAGGCGATATGCGTAATAGGAAACGAAATTTGTCGTCCCGTTTGGCCCGCCCTTTGTCATGACGACGATGACGGTGAAGGTCTTGAGGAACTGGATGATGGCGTAGATCGAATTGATGACCAGAGCCGGCCGGAGCTGCGGCAGGATGATGTGCAGCTTGGTCTGCCAGGGGGTGGCACCATCGAGCGCCGAGGCTTCCTCGAGCGCCTTGTCGCAAATGGCGAGGTTGGCGAGGAAGATGATGACGTAGAAACCGGCATGATGCCAGAGCTCGGCAACGAGGATGGCGACCATGGCCGTGTTCGGCGAGGCGATGCCGCCGAAATCCGGCAAGCCGACGAGCGCGAGAAAGGCATTCACCGCTCCAAAACTCTGGTCGTAGAGCCAGCGCCAGACGGCATAGCCGGCAACGTCTGGCGTCACTACCGGCAGGAACATGGCGATCTTGAAAAAGGTGCTGCCACGCCTGACCAGAACGGAATTGAGCAGAAAGGCATAGCCGAGAGCGAACAGCACATTGGTGACCACGGCCAGGCCGGTATAGAGCAAGGTGCTCCACAAGGAGGTTAAAAAGACCGGATCGCCAATCACCTTGGCGTAATTGGCCAAGCCGACATAATCGGGATTGGCACGCAATGCCGTCGCCGACTTGGTGATCGAGACCAGAAAGCTCAGGGCGATTGGCCAGAGGCCGAAGACGATGGTCAGGCCGGCGAACGGCAGGGCGAACAGGTAGAAGACCCAGACATTGCCCGACCGGAAATAGTCAGCGACGCGCGCCATCTCACAAGTCCTCGGTCCGGCCCGCCCGGAAAGGCGGACCGGATGATGGTGAAGGCCGGACGCTATTGCGCCGACAGTTTCTTTGCCAGATCGCGCATGGTCTCGGCGGTCTCGGCAATGAACTTATCCCAATCCGCGGGCGGATTGGCGATGGCCCCCAGGAGGATGCGGTGGAATTCGGCTTCGAGCTCCGGATAGAAGGCATGCACCGATTCCGGGAAGTCGTAGGCGTTGAGCTGACCCCTCGCCTCGGCGAAGTATTTCTGCCGCTCGGACAGGGCCGAGGTGTCGAGATCGTTGCGGACCGCCGCGCCGACCTTTTCGAGCGAAGCCTGTTGGGCCGGCTTGGTCAGCATAAAGGCGGCGAACTCGGTCGCCAGATCCTTGTTCGGCGAGTTCTCCGGGACGGCGATGCCGCGCATGCCGCCGATGACGACGTTGCCGGACATGCCCTCGAAGAAGGACGGCCACGGGCCGGGCTCGAAATCGCCGCTCAGAACGGTCTCGCCGTCCCATTTCTTGACGTTCCAGTCGCCGACCCGGAACATGCCGGCGCGGCCGCCCTCAATGAACTGATACATCTCGGCGAAGGAATGGTTGATCGTGTCGGGCGCGACGAGCCCATACTCGGTGAAGACCTTGAGGAATTCCTTGAGCACCTCGGCATGCTGCGGCTCGTCGATGACGATGTTGCCATCGGTGTCGATCAGGGTGTGGCGCAGGCCGGCACCAAAGGTGAACAGGTCGAGCATATGGATGAGGTCGCGCGGATTGGCAGCTTCGAGCGCGAAACCGAATGTGTCGGCATTGCCGTTGCCGTCAGGGTCCTCGCTCATGAATTTGGCCGCGACGCGCTTGGCATCTTCCCAGGTCGCGGGATAGCCCTCGCCGACCTTTTCCAGCCAGGACGAGCGCACGCCAAAGCCCATCTGCACGCGCTGTATCGGCAGGATGATCATCTTGCCGGCATAGGTGGCAACGCTGAGATCGGCATCGGACAGGAAGCCCTTGTCGGCGATGCCGGCAAGCACGCCGGACAGGTCCATGACCTGCTCGGTCTGGTTTTCGATGCGGATGACACGTTCGTAATTGTTGTAGATGAGGTCCGGCGCCGTGTCGGTGTTGATGGCGCCGGTCACCTTGCCGTACCACTGGTCGGTCGGATAGCTGACCGACTTGATGGTGACGCCCGGGTGATCCTTGGCGAATTCGTCGCTCAACTGCTGGAACCAGGCGACGCCATTGTCGCCGAGATCGTGCCAGACATTGAGTTCCTGGGCCGCGGCCGAGCCGGCCATGAGCGCCAATGCGGCGACGGTAACGAACAATCCCTTGATGCGCATATGTCTCCTCCCTTTTCCCGACCGGTGGAACTTGCTGTTCCTTGGCCGGTATGTGAAAGCGATAAGGTAAACGTTTACCTCTGTCAATCACGGCTTGGTCTTGCGCCTGTTGCTTTGTGCGCTTTCATGTCAATTTGCCCGGGGGAATCGACGGACCGATGGAATTGGACGGCAAGAAGGCGGGCAGAAAAACCAGGCGATCCGGGGCGGCGCGGTCGCAACGCCCCTCGATCAGCATGGTGGCCGCCAAGGCCGGCGTGTCGATTGCCACGGTCTCGCGCATCGTCAACGGCGTGCCGAACCGGGCATCGCCCGAAACCATGGCGCGGGTCCGCGACGTCGTCGAGGAACTTGGCTTCCGTCCGGCCAATGTCGGCCGAGCCCTCAGGACCAACCAGAACCGTGCTGTCGCCCTGATCGCGGCCAACATGGCCAACCCGGCCATGGCAGCGGTCGCCGCCTCGGTCGAGAACGCCCTGCGCGAGACCGGCTACGTCATGATCCTGTGCGACAGCCACGACCGCGCCGATCTTCAGGACGAATATCTTCTCGAGATGCGGGCGCACATGGTCAGGGGCTTCATCCTGCTCGGCGCAGTCAACAGTCCGGTGCTCGACACCTTCCGGGAGACAGGAGAAACCCTCCTGTTCGTCAATCGGCAGGACCCCTCCTCCGCCAGGGGCAGTTTCGTCGGCATCGACAATGTGGCCGCCGCCCTCGAAGTGGCGGATTTCTTCATCGCGCGCAGCATTCTCGATCCCGTCGTCATCCATGGCCCGCTCGGTTCATCGGCCACGCATGACCGCGTCGCGGCTTTCGTCTCCAGCATGGCCGGGGCGAACAACGGCACGCCTCCCCCCATCTTCAGCGGCGAGGGAATCGACCATCTCGAGATCGGTCGCGCCGGTGGCAGATATGCGCTCGAACGCAGTGGCGGATCGGTCAGGGGCCTGTTTTGCCTCAGCGATCTCATCGCCTACGGCGCCGCCCGCGCCCTGCGCGAGTCCGGCCTCGCGGTTCCCGGCGCTTGCAGCATCGTCGGGTTCGATGACAATCCGCTCAACGACTGGGTGGCACCATGGCTTTCGTCAGTGCGCGTGCCCTATGACAGCTTCGGCAAGACCATCGTTGAAGCCCTGCAAGGCATCTGGAATGGCGATCAAAGCGCCACAACCATTCTCCCGCACAGGCTTGTGTTGCGCAGCTAGCGCCAAGCGGGCACAGGTGCATTCGGAGATGGTCGCCAGCCACATCGCCCTCAATGCCGCCGGAAACAGCCTGAGACCCAAGGTGTCCACACTTCGTGCGAGGCCTGCTGGAAACACTTGCCCGAAACCAGCATCTGCGGGCATGAGATGACGCAGGCCGCGGGAGACCGCCGATTGCGCCAACGGGCGGACTGGCTGTTGCGCGTCGAGCGACCCTGCGAAATGCATGCTGCGCGATCAGGCGACCCGGCGCTTTGATGTGGTGACCACGGCATCAGGCCGCGTGCCACCCTCTCCACAGTCCCGTTCCCGCCGTGATCAGCAGCCAAGCGTGATAGCCGGCTTGGGTAACGCGCTCGAACGCTCCGACCAGGTTCCATCCGAGAGACTGCGATATCGCGGCACCGGCGCCGCCGGCGACCATGGCGAAAAGGGCAAGCCAGGTCAGCAGACGAAAGGTTGCTGACACTCGGCGAGACAGAGCCGCGGCAAGAAGGGCGGCAGCGAAGGCGAAGGCCGCCACGCCGACAAGGATGTTGTGGCCAAGCTGCGCGCCGGACATCGGAACGCCGGGCGGATCCATCGGACACCAGGTCGAGATTGCCGCGGAAGTGGCACCGGCGATCAGGATTGCGACGGCAACGACACGACCCGGCCCCTGCCTGTCCCGCCAGAGCGCCACGCCCAGGCAGATGATCAGCAGGCCGGTTGCGGTCCAGGCCGCGTTGACCAGACCGGAGCCGTCGGCGCCGGACATGCCGAGCGCGCTCACCGGATCGATCAGGTGGGAGTAGCCAACCCGAAACGCTCCGCCAATCACGATGGACAGGAGAAAAACGACCGGCGCCAAGGCACCCGCGAGGTAAAGAGAGCGATTCATCATAAAGGCACCTGTTGAAGGGGGATCACGCCGGGCGGCGACGCAAGCGGCCAGCCATGGCCATGCCATCCCGCATATTGAGGCCGAGCAGGACGAGATTGACCGCGCCTGCCGTGAGTTCGACGAACTGGACGATGTAGAAGCCTGCGTCGAAAGCGTGGGACTGGGCCTTGAAGGCGAGGAAGAACGCCGCGGGCATGAGCACCAGCAAGCCGTTTGCAGCCAGGATCGGCATGCGCTTGCGCTTGGTGCCGACCCGTCCGGCGCGCCGGCCCTTTGCCAGACTGACGCCCGACCCCCCTGCAGCCACGAGCGCCGGAATGAGCAGCAGAAAGCCCCACGGGATGGCTGTCTTGACGGCGATGACGGCGGCTTCAGTTGCGAACAACTCGCTGAACACGGTTGCGAGCCAGAAGCACGCGATTGTGAGGATCGCAACGATTCCGGCGACGCGATGGGTGATTATGATCATGGTTTTCCTGCCAGTTTTGCGAGCCAAGGCGATGCTGCGACGCGTTCGCCCAGACATTTGGAAACAGATGAAGCGCTTTGCGCTGACGCGTCCGGCCTGTTCATGCACGAAGGCGGTCGGCGAGCTTTGTGACCGGACGACAATTTGATAGTGTTGATACAATGCCAAATCGGCATTATGATGTCAATATCATACTATGGTGACAACATGACCGATACCCCGAGACATCAGGCAGGCGAAGCTGTGACGAATCTGCTCTTCCATCTGTTCCGGGCGAACAACCAGGTGCTGACATGGGGCGATCGGTTGGTCGCCGGGCTTGGGCTTACCAGCGCCCGCTGGCAGATTCTGGGGGCAATCGTTGCCGCAGAGCATGCGCAGCCTGTGTCGTGGCTGGCGCGCGATCTTGGCGCCAATCGGCAGAATGTGCAGCGCATCGTCAACGATCTGGCAAAAGACGGGTTTGTCGTTTTCGCCCCCAATCCGCATCATCGCCGGGCGCAGCTCGTGGTTCTGACGGATTTGGGCCGGGAGATATTCGACGCGGCCAATGACATCTACAACCCTAGGGTCAATGCTCTGTCTGAAGGACTGTCGCTCAAGGACATTGAGACCGCCAGCGACGTGCTCAAGGTTTTGCGGCAAAAGGTCGAGGACGACGCGAACGCGCTATGATGGATTGACGAGGTTTTGGCAGCGCGGGGCCACCCCGAGGCCGACCTTGAAAGCTCTCCTGGCAGATCACCCGCTTCCGTCGACCGACGAATGAACCGGCATCGAAGGCGTTTTGCCGGCACGTAGGCAATGCCTAATTTAACAGGACAAAAGGCAAATCAATCGAGGTCGCGATATTTTCAAAGACCCATCCGATACTACGCACCGCAAATATACTTCCAATACGCCGACCGCGCCGTGCCGGGGACCAGCACCAGGCGCCGGCGAATACAGCCAGCCATTCGGCGACCGCGTGTCGCTCGATCGCGGTTTTTGCACCCCCGGGCCGAAAGCCGCCCCTCCTTCGGGCGAAAAAAGCTGTCGGTCTCCTTCCGACTCCAACTCCGTCAAAAAGCGGCCAGTCCGCTTCGGCCGGAGCCTACCGTTCGCCGCGCAGTGATCGGACGGCGGCCAAGCGCCCCAAGTTCGGTCGTTCTCGCCTCAGGCTCCGCTCGCCGAAAGCGGTCGTTCACCGCAGATGATCGAATGACCGCCCAGGGCCAGACACGCAAAGGCGGCGCGCAGCTGTCTTGCCACCGTCCTCATCATTTGTTCGTGCGTCTGGATGCCCCTATCTGGGTTCGTTGGCCAGCCCCCAACCCATACTTGTCGCTTCGGTTCGCAAAGCAGACTCGATCAGCCAAAGGAAAGTTTTAGTCAATTCTGACTCCAGCATGCGCATTGATGAAGCGCTTCGCCATTTCCTGGATTTCCGTTGCAGGTCTTCCCGCTTTGTAGAGCGCCGAGCCGAGGCCGAAGCCGTTGGCGCCGGCGGCGCGGTAGGCGGCCATGGTCTCCGGCGCGATGCCGCCGACCGGAACGAGCTTTGTGTCCGGCGGCAGCACGGCGCGGATGGCCTTGACAGCTGAAGGCGGCAGGATTTCCGCCGGAAAGAGCTTGAGGAATGTGGCGCCGGCATCGAGCGCCGCGAAGGCCTCGCTCGGCGTCGCGACGCCGGGACCGTAGATCATGTCCTTGCGCGCCGCGGCCTCGGCCACCGCGGGCGAGAAATTGGGCGCAACGATCAGCCTTCCGCCGGCGCTCCGCACCGCATCGACGTCCTCGGACCGCAAAACCGTGCCGGCGCCGATAATGGCCTTGTCACCGAAGGCCCTGGCGGCGCGGGAAATGCTCTCGAACGGATCGGGCGAATTGAGCGGCACCTCGATGATGGTGAAGCCTTCCGCGACGAGCACGCCGACGATGTCGACGGCCTCGTCAGGCTTGACGCCACGCAGGATCGCGATCAGTGGACAGGTTGCGAACGCCTCTTGCCAGTTCATGTCGATACCAGCCCGGCGCGCTTGCCGATTTCCAACAGGCCCAGCCGCGCCATGCCGGGCTCCGCCTTGCTCACCGAGACCCCAAACAGATCGAGCGCCATTGCGAAGCGGTCGGCGAGATCGCCCCGCCCGACGACCGTCACCTCTGTTATCCCGGAATGCGTCGCAACGCCGGAACGCACCTCCTCCCCGATCAGAAGGCCGGAGAGGTAATCGGCGATTTCCGTTGGCGCCAACCTGTCGAACAAGGCCAGCGAGCGGGCCGAAAACAGCGTCGAGGTGATCGAGGAACGGGCGTTCCGCGCCACCTCGACGCCGCGCCGGAAGGAATCGTTCGCGGGTGGTGCATCGGCGGCCATCAGCCGCCCGAGGATCGAATGCTTGCTGAGGACGGCGAAAATCTCGCCGGTCATGTAGGTTTCGAAGTCGATGAGCGCGCCACCCTCGGCCCGCGCCCATTTGCTATGGGTGCCGGGCATCACGAAGAGCCCCTGCCCGCTCCCGCCGGCGGCAAGATGGCCGACCAGTTCGGTCTCCTCGCCGCGGATGACATCGGGCAGGCCCGTTTCCGGGTTGCGGGCCGCGCCGGTGACGAACTGAATGGTCCGACCCTTCCTAGTCGTGAATGGCCTCAGCGCCCGCGCCAGATTGCCGGCAGCGACCGGCAGCGGCAGATAGGGTGTCTCGCACCAGCCATTGCGGCTGGTGATCATGCCGGAAGCGATGACCGGCAGGTCCGGGTTCGCATCGAGCCAGGCGCCGACCGCCGCCTCGAAGACGCCTTCGAAATCGCCGTCGGGCACGGCGAGTATGCCGTTCGGCGAGGAGACCTCGTCGACGACGGTGCCGTCATCGGTCATGGCCCAGGCGCGGAACGAGCTCGTGCCCCAGTCAATGGCGATCAGGTTGGCAGCGCGCATGGTCAGATCCGGCCGAATTCTGCCAGGAGGTCCTCGACGGTCTTGCCCTTTTTGACCCAGGCGCGCGTCGCCTCCTCGCGATCGGCCTGCTCCTTGGCGCGCGCCACGACTTCCTCAGCCTTGGCCAGCGGCACCACCACGACGCCGAGCAGGTCGGCGACGACAAAATCGCCGGGGTTGACCGCGACGCCTCCGCAGGCGATCGGCACGTTGATCGAGAGTTCCTCCTTGCGGCCGGAGAACATGGTGTGGGTGCCGCGCGGTGTGATGGCGCGCGTCCAGATCGGCCAGCCGATGTCTTCGAGTTCGTCGGTGTCACGCCCGGCGCCGTCGACGATCATGCCGCGGATGCCGCGGTTCATGGCGAGTCCGCCCATGAGGCCGCCGCAGACCGAGGTGTTCATATCGCCGCCGGCATCGACGACGATGATGTCGCCGGGCTGGCCCATTTCGAGCGCCTTGAGCGGATCGACGAGATCGCCCTTGGACAACTGCACCGTTAGCGCCTGCCCGGTGACCTTGGCACGAAAAGCCGGCTTGATGCCGGCGTCCATGACGCCGGTGCGGTATTGCACATCGGCAAAGACGGCGCTGGCCGAATAGCAGCCGATGACCGCGTCGAATTTCTTGAGCAGCTCCGGATTTCGTTCGAACTCGTTGTAGATCTTCAGCATTTCTCAGGTTCCGGTCTGGGCTTTGCGCGCGATGGCATCGCCGTTGATGAGGTTCACAGGCTTCTGGCCGGTCAGCACCCGCGCCACTTCCGACGCCGCGACCGTGCGGCACTGCTGGATGGATTCCTCGGAGTAATAGGCCGTGTGCGGGGTCACGATGACATTGTCGAGGGTGAAGATCGGATTGCCGTCAGGCGACCAGTCGGGCCGCTTGGCGGGCTCCTCTTCCGGATCATCGAGTCCGGCGCCGGCCACGGTGCCGTCGAGCAGCGCCTTGTAGAGCGCCTTGTTGTCGATGGTCGGCCCGCGCCCGGTATTGACGATGATGATGCTCTTCTTCATGAGGGCGAACTCGGCATCCGAGAGGAAATGCCGGGTCTCCGCGCTCATCGGCGCCTGCATGCAGATGTAGTCGGCGCGCGAGACCAGTTCCTCCTTGCCGACTTTGGTGGCGCCGAAGGCGTGGATCGTTTCTTCGTCGACATAGGGGTCGAAGACGATGAGCTTGACGCCATGCGGCTTGGCACGTTCGGCGATGGCCCGGCCGATGCGGCCGAACGAGACGATGCCCATGGTGCGCCCGCGCACCCGGTAGACCGGGCGCTCGGCGCGCCAGGCCCATTTGCCGGCATGGGTCGAGCGGTTGTACTGCAGGAACTTCTTGACCAGCGAGAGCCAAAGGCCGGTGGCGTGGTCGGCGACCTCGTCGGTGCAATAGTCCTGCACATTGGTGACAAGGATGCCGCGTTCGCTGGCGGCGTCGACGTCGACGGTGTCGACGCCGATGCCGTACCGCGCCACGACCTTGCAGTTCCTGGCCCGCGTCAGGGTTTCCAGGCTGACCTTGGCGTACTGGACGATGAAGGCGTCGGCCTCGGGCGCGATGTCGTAGAGATCGCCTTCCCGCTTGGCCTGGACGTTGACCACCTCGGCACCGATGGCTTCGAGGATGCCGCACTCGACATCGTTGTCGCCGTAGTCGTTGTCGGTGATGACAACCTTGTATCGCCTACTCATCAGGGCCTCCCCTCAACACTTCTTGTTCTTTGCTAGACGTAGGCGCCGGCCGAATAGGTCAGTTCGTAGGAGTGGCTGTAGAGCTCGAAGATGTTGCCGAAGGGGTCTTCGACATAGACCATGCGGTAGGGCTTCTCGCCGGGGTAGTAATGGCGGACCTGCTGCATGCGCTGCTTGCCGCCATGCGCCTCGATGATCTTCAGACGCTCCTCGAGGTTCTCGTCCTGGACGCAGAAGTGGAACAGGCCCTGGCGCCAGTAGTCGAATGGACGCGGCTCGGCGGTGGTTTTGGGAAACTCGAACATTTCGACGCCGATGCCGTCATTGGTCGACATGTGGGCGATCTTGAACGAGCCCCAGCCGGCGCCGAAGACGTCGTCGCACATCACGCCGATGGCGCTGTCGTCCTGATGGATTTCGGTCGGCGGCATGATGAGGTAGAGCCCCAGCGCGTCGCGGTAGAAAGCGACGGCCTTTTCGAGATCGGGGACGGTTATGCCGATATGGGAAAAGGTAACTCCGGGCATTTTGTTTCTCCTCGTGATCACTTGTTCTTGCGGTTGGGCATGAGCGCACCGATGACGCCGCCGAGTTCGACGCGCCACATGTCGATGCCGACGGCGATGACGATGATGGCGCCGATGATGACGTTCTGGGCCGAGGTCGGTACGGCGTTGAGATTGAGCCCGTTCTGCACCGTGACGATGGTCAGGGCGCCGATGGCGGTATTGACGATGTTGCCGCGCCCGCCGACCAGGCTGGCGCCGCCGATGACCGCCGCCGCGATGGCGCTCAATTCGAGCCCGACGCCGTAATTGGGCGAACCGGAATTGAGGCGGGCCGCCATGAGGATGGCGCCGAGCGCCGCCGCAACGCCGGCGATGAGGAAGGTCAGGAATTGCAGGCGCTTGACCTTGAGCCCCGACAGCATGGCCGCTGCCGCGTTGCCGCCGATGGCGTAGATCGAACGGCCGAGCCGTGTGTAGCGCATGGCGAACCAGGCGACGGTATAGAGCGCGACGAGATAGTAGAGCGGCAGCGGCAGGCCGAACAGCGTCCCGTAGAAGATGGTTTCGAGATTGGGATCGACCGAAAACACCGGCGAGCCGTTGTTGAACATGAAGGCGACGCCACGGAAGGCGGACAGCGCCGCGACCGTTGTGATGAAGCTCGGTATTCGAAGGTACGCCGTCAGGAAGCCATTGATCGCGCCGAGCCCGGCCCCCGCGAGTATGACCAGCACGATGGCGACCGGCAGCGGAATGCCGGCGAACTTGACCATGATGGCAAAGACCATGGTCAGAAGGGCAATGGCCGAACCCGGGCTCAGATCGATGCCGCCGCCGATGATGACGACGGTCGAGCCGATGGCGACCACCGCGACGATCGACACCTGCAGCGCAAGGTTGGAGAGGTTCCCCGCATCAAGGAAGTGCGGCGTCGTGATCGCTGTCACCAGCGCCACCAGCAGCCATGCTGCGAGCGGGGCGAGAACCGGTGATTTGAGAATGGCTTTCACTGTCTGGTCTCCCCGGCTGTCGCTGCGCGCACGAGATCGGTCTTGCTGGTCATCGCCGCCGGCTTGGTCTCGACGAGACGACCGTTGCTGACGATGCCGATGCGGTCGGACATGGCGATCAGCTCGTCATGATCGGAGCTGATCAAAACGATCGATTTGCCCTCGGCGGCGAGTTCGTTGATGAGGTTGTAGGCGCCGATCTTGGCGCCGATGTCGATGCCCTGCGTCGGTTCGTCGAGCAAAAGGATGTCGGCTCTGGCGAACAGCCAGCGGGCGATGACGATCTTTTGCTGGTTGCCGCCGGACAACAGGCCGACAAGGCGCTCCTCGGCGGCGGGCGTGATGGCAAGCCGCGAAATCAGCTCGCGCGTGAGGCTCCGTTCTGCCGTGAGGTCGAGCAACCCGTTGCGGGTGAAGCGCCCGAAAGCGGCGACCGACATGTTCTCGATGCCGGCGAAGTTGAAGAACAGCCCGTCGAACTTGCGGTTCTCGGGCACATAGGCGATGCCCGCGGCGATAGCGTCGGCTGGGGAATTGAGCCGGACTTTCTTGCCGTGAATGAGGATCTCGCCGGACACGACCGGGTCGAGCCCGAATATGATGCGGGCGATGTCGGTGCGGCCCGAACCGAGCACGCCGCCGAGGCCGAAAACCTCGCCGCGCCGTACGGCAAAGCTCACATCGACGACCTTGCCGCCATTGGAGAGCTTTGTGACCTCCAGCGCGGTTTCGCCCGGCGTCGCCACGACTTTCGGATAGTGGTCGCCGACATTTCCGACCATGGCGCCGACAATGGCCTCGACATTCACCTCGGTTTCGCCGGCACGCGCGGCCACCTTGCCATCCTTGAGCACGGTGACGCAGTCGACCAGTTCGGCGACCTCGTCGAGGCGATGGGAGATGTAGAGCACGGCGGCGCCATTCGCCTTGATCTCGCGAACGACGCGGTGCAGTTCGGCAATCTCGTCCTGGCCGAGCGCCGCGGTCGGCTCGTCGAGAATGAACAGCGATGCATTGGCGGCAATGGCCTTGGCGATCTCGACGAGCTGCTGGCTCGCGACCGAGAGCGAACCGACGATGGCGTCCGGATCGATGTCGACCCTTAGGCGCGCCAGCACCGCCCGCGCATTGTCGCGCATGGCCTGCCAGTCGACGCGCCCGGCCTTCACCGGCAGGCGCCCGAGATGGATGTTCTCGGCGACCGACAGGCTCGGCACCAGCGAGAATTCCTGGAACACGGCGGCGACGCCGAGCTCGCGCGCAACGACCGGGCTCGAAATGCTGACCGGCGTGCCGTCGCGGAGGATCTGGCCGGCGTCCGGCTGGTGGACGCCGGTCAGGGTCTTGATGACGGTCGACTTGCCCGACCCGTTCTCGCCCAACAGCCCATGGATCTCGCCGCACTTGACGACGAGATCGACGGCGTCGTTGGCGACGACACCGGGGAAGCGCTTGGTGACGGCGCGCATTTCCCAATTGGGGGCTGGACTGGTCGGCTTTTGTGTCAAATCGACCTCGCGTTGGACATTGGTCCCGCCGGGTGGACCCGGCGGGACGAGTTCGGGATCAGTAGGCCTTGGACGGCTTGGGATAGAGCGCGTCGGGATTCTGCAGCACCGGCAGGACGTTGTCCTTGTCGGTGACGGTCGTCGGCGTTTCGACGAAACCGCCAGCGAACGCGCCGTTGAGCGCGTCGAGCGTCACCTGCAGGGCGATCTGGCCCATGATGAAGGGCGAGGTGTTGACCGTGGCCGTGACGTTGCCCGCGGCGATCTCCTCGAGCGCGGCGGTGTCGCCGTCATTGCCGAGCAGCATGACGTCGGTCTTGCCCAGCGCCTTGGCGGCAAGGGCGGCGCCCATGATCATGTAGTCGTTGGCCGCGAACAGCAGCGTGATGTCGGGATGGGCCTGCAACAGGTCCATGCCGGCGGTGTTGCCACCCTCGACGTTCCAGCCGCCGGACACCGAGGCGACGACCTCGAAATTGTCGTGGCCTTCGATGCCATCGAGGAAGCCGCCGACGCGTTCGGTCGAGTGGTAGCCCGGCTGGCCTTCGATGACGCCGACCTTTTCCGATTCGTCACCGACGCGTTCGACAAGATAGTCGGCAAGGGCGTGGGTGCCGTTGCGCTGCGAGTAGCCGACCACGGCGTCGACCGGGGTCGGGAACTGGGCGATGTCGGAATTGACGATGACGACGGCGATGCCCTGATCGACGGCACGGGCGACGAGCGGCGCGGCGGCGGCTTCGTCATGGGTCGACAGGATGATGGCATCGACGTTCTGGGTGATCACATCCTGGATCATGCCCATCTGGCCGTTGATGTCGGCACCGGACTGTGGTGCCAGCATGAAGACTTCGACGCCGTTGGCGGCGGCTTCGGCTTTGATGCCCTCGCCGATGGCGATGTAGTAGTTGAACTCGGTCGCCGGCGGCATGTAGGCGATGCGGACATCGCCGTCATTGCTGAGGCGCGACACGTCGGCCTGGGCGCTTTCCGCGAGCGGTTGTGCCGCCGGATAGTCGGCGGCACCGGCGGAAACGGTCAATGCCAGAACGGAGACCGTTGCGGCCAGGTTCGTCAGTAGCAGTTTCGTCATGGGGTCCCTCCCTTTTTGTGGTTCAGCCGGCGAACGGGGCGTCTACGAGCCCCTTCACGCCGGGTTTCATGGCGTACAGACCGCCACAAGTCGGTTCCTCGGCAATGCGTTCGGCACTGCTGCCGAGGCGTGACGTGGTGATGTAGAGCGTGTCGAGATCGGGTCCGCCGAAGGCGCAGCAGGTCGGCTTTTCGACCGGCACCTCGACGATGGTGTCGATGGCTCCGTCCGGGGCGACGCGGATGACCCGGTGTCCCATCCATTCGGCGTTCCACACATAGCCTTCGGCGTCGACGCAGGAACCGTCCGGCGGTCCGGGTTCGCCCCTCATGTCGAGGACGAGGCGCGGCGCGCCGAGCGTCGGCACCTTTGGATCGTAGGCATAGGCCCGGATCGTGCGCTCGGGCGTATCGGCGAAATACATGGTGCGCCCGTCCGGCGCAAAGCAGGTGGAGTTGGCGCAGGAGACGCCTTGAAGGATCGTCTCGACCCGGAGGTCCGGCATCACCCGGATCACGCTCGAGTCGGCCGCCTCGGTCACCTCGTTCATGCCGCCGGCGACGAAATTGCCATCGCGGTCGGTGCGACCATCATTGAGGCGGGTGTTCGGGTTGCCCGGCTCGAAGCCATAGAAGCTGTCGATCTTCCCGGTCGCGGGATCGAACAGCGCGAGCTCCTGGGCGAAGGCAACGAGCAGGCCGCCGCCGGCGCGCGGCGCGAAGCAGCACACGCGGTCGGGCATGTCGATGCTCAGGGACTTGCCGCTCACGGGGTCGAGCCACCAGAGCTTCCGGCCATGGATGTCGGTCCACCACAGACGCCCGTCTTCGGCGTTCCACAGGACGCCTTCGCCGTGCGTGTTCCGGCAATCGAGCACGAGCTCCGCCTTGGCCATTCCGTCCCCCCGGCCATCGCCGCGCGTTGCGCTTGGCGGCGACCTCCTTCTTGGATGCGATTGACAACTGATATCTCAGATGCGATATCTCAGTCAATGCCTGCCATCTGATACGTCAGTTGAAGCGGGTTCGTCAACCCGACGTGTTGCTCTGGAGGAGATCCGCCGTGCCGATGGACGCCATTCGCCGTCCCAAGTCGTTGACCGAAACCGTTCTTGAGCGGCTGCGCGACGCCATCGTCAACGGGGATTTCGAACTCGGCTCGGCTCTGTCGGAGCGCGTCCTCGCCGAACGGCTCAACGTCTCCAAGACGCCCGTCCGGGAATCGCTGGTGCAACTGCGCGGCGAGGGTCTCGTGACCATCGTCCCACAAAAGGGCGCCTATGTTTTCACCCTCTCCGCCCGCGAGGTCGTGCAGATCTGCGAGTTCCGCCTGGCGCTCGAAGGCGCCGGCCTTTCGCTCGCCATCCAGCGCAACCGCGACGCGCTGGCGCGCGACCTGTCCGAGGTGGTCGACCGCATGCAAAAGGCGCTTGGCCATGGCGACCAGCGCAAATACCTGACGCTCGACACCGAGTTCCACAACGCTATCTTCGCCCATTGCGGCAACCAGTATCTGACCGACAGCTACGGCCGCTATATCGGCAAGATCGCCGCGCTCAGAACCCACCTCGCCTCCAAGGCGCTGCACACGCACCTGTCCTTCGAGGAGCACAAGCTGATCCGCGACGCCGTCCGTGCCGGCACCGAAGCCGAGGTCGACAACCTGCTGCGCCGCCATATCGGGCGCACCGAGGAGACCTACTCGCTCGAGATCGAAGACATCGCCATGGCCGACAAGACCTCGAAGGGCGCGTGATGCCGGCGCTGCCGGAAAGCTTCGGCACCGGCCTGTTGCCGATCACGCGGGGAAAAGCCGATCGGTTCGTCAAAGCCTGACGGAACAGCAAGATGAAGATCATCGTCACCGGATCGAACGGCCATCTCGGCGGCAAGCTGGCGCGCCATCTCAGCGCCGAGGGCCATGAGGTCACCGGCCTCGACCTGACCGCAGCGGACGAATCGGTCGCGACTCACGCCGCCGACCTGTCGCGCTTCGATGCGGCCTGGGTCGATTTGTTGCGCGGCCAGGACGTTATCGTCCATCTCGCGGCGAGCCGCGATCCCTATTCGCCGTTCGAGGCGGTGATCCCGAACAACATGGACGCAACGCTCAACCTCTTTGAGGCGGCGCGGCAGGCCGGGGTGAAGCGCGTCGTCTTTGCCAGTTCCAACTGGGTCGTCGACGGCTACCGCTTCCGCCAGGTCGGCCTCGGCGCCGGCACGACACCCTTTCCGGTCAGCCCCTATGGCATGTCGAAACTCATGGGCGAACGGATCGGCGCCCATTACGCCGCCGTTCACGGGCTGACCGTGATCGCGGCGCGGATCGGCTGGACGCAATGGACCCACGACAACGTCCCGGGTCCGCACATGGCCATGGGCCGCTGGGGGCAGTTGATGTGGCTGTCGGACCGCGATTACCTCGGCGAAATGACGGCGGCGGTGACCGCTCCGCTCACCGGCTTCCACATCGTCAATTTCGTCTCGAACAATCCCGGCATGCGCTGGTCGCTCCAGGAGCTGCGCAAGACCCTCGGCTACGAGCCGCTGGACGGCGCCGCCGCGCAGCTGCCGCTTTCGGTGCGTCTTAAGGAATTCGGGGCGTGGCTGCGCATCGAAGCCGTGCCAGGTTTGATGTCGCGAATCACGGGACTGGGCTGGTGAGCTTTGTCGATATCCTTGCGGCGCGGGCGCCGCAGCGCCTCGACCTCGGAGAGAACGGTTATCTCATCGTCTCCGCCCATGGCGGACGGATCTACGGACCCTTTCTCGACGGCGCGGAGGCGTTCGACTGGGTGGCGGATGCGCCGCCGGGCGACTGGAACATCGGCGGCGAACGGGTGTGGATCGCGCCGGAGCGCTATCTGAACTTCAGCGATCCCGGGCGGATGATCGAGACCTATCGCGTCGATCCGGGAATGGACCCCGGCCATTGGCGAATTGCCGACGCCGATGGCGCCGCACTGCGGCTAAAGATGCAGACAAAGCTCGAGCTGCTGGGCGGGCTTGGCGCGGTCGAGCTCGACATCACGCGCGACATCGACATC
>JAHJQZ010000163.1 GCA_018818925.1 Alphaproteobacteria bacterium | reverse complement strand
CCGGTTCAACCGAAAGCGAATTGCATGACTAAGACCATCCTGACGATCGACGATTCCGCCTCCATCCGGCAGCTCGTCTCTCTGACGCTGACGGCCGCCGGCCACAAGGTCATCGAAGCGGGCAATGGCCTGCAAGGCTATGAAAAAGCCATCAGTGAAACCGTGCATGCCGTCATCACCGATCTCAACATGCCGGTGATGAACGGCATCGAGTTCATCAAGAGGTTTCGCACCCATCCCGCCTCCAAGGGGGTGCCGATCATCCTTTTGACCACCGAATCCGACGACACGCTCAAAGCCGAAGCCAAGGAAGCCGGCGCGACGGGCTGGATCGTTAAGCCCTTCAAGCAGGAACAGCTCGTGGCCGTCGTCAAGAAGGTCACCGGACTATGAACGCCGATCCCGCCGACACTTTCCGCCAGGAAGCGCGCGAGCTGCTCGAAACGCTCGAACAGGGACTTCTCGACCTCGAAAAGCATCCCGACGACAACGAACTGGTCAACACCGTGTTTCGGGCCCTGCACACGCTCAAGGGATCGGGCGCGATGTTCGGCTTTCTCGACGTCGCCGGTTTCGTGCACGAGTTCGAGACGGCTTTCGACGGCATCCGCAAGGGCCGTACGGCGGCCACGCCGGAACTGATCGGGATTGCCCTCGATGCCAAGGATCACGTCGCCTGCCTGATCGAGGGTGCCGTTGACAAGCCCGAAGCCGGCGAACTCATCCTTTCCGCCCTGCGCAATCTGACCGATGACACCTTTCCCGTGGCGCCGGTGGCAGCCGCACCCATCCCGTCGCCGCCTCCCGGCATGGACGACGCGAAGCGCCGCACATGGCGCATCGTTTTCCGCCTGCCGGCCGACTGCATGCTCAACGGCACCAATCCCCTCCTCCTGCTCGACGAGATTCGCCAGATCGGTCCGTGCACGGTCACGGCCCTGACCGATCGGGTGCCGGTGATCGGCGAGATCGACCCCGAACAGCTTCACCTCGGCTGGCAGGTCGATATCGAGGCCGAGGACCCGCGCGGCGCGCTCAACGACGTTTTTCTGTTCCTGATCGACGACATGGAACTGCATGTCGAACCTCTCAATGGCGCCGAGACCACTGCTCGGCCTGCCGAAACCGGCCCGGCGCCACCCGCGACACAGCCTGATGAGGCGCGTTCGGACCGGTTTCCCACCGCGCCGACCGAGCAACCGGACACAACCGCCCAAATCGGAGGGCACGTCATGAAGGCAGCCGAAAAACCCAATCCGACCAGCGAGGCGCCGCCGGCAATTCCCAAGGAGAGCGGGGCGGCGGGCATGTCGCTGCGCGTGCCGGCGGAACGCCTCGACGAGTTGATGGACCGCGTCGGCGAACTGGTCATCGCCCAGTCGCGCCTGCAGCTCATGGCCAGCGAAAGCAACGATCTCGGCCTCAGGACCATCGCCGAAGAACTCGAACGCCTGTCGGCGGGCCTCAGGGACACCACCATGGGCATTCGCATGGTGCCGATCGGCTCGCTGTTCTCGCGCTTCCGCCGCCTCATCCATGACCTGTCGCACGATCTCGGCAAGGAAATCGAATTTGTCACCAATGGCGAGGAGACCGAACTCGACAAGACCATGATCGAGCGCCTGGCCGATCCTTTGGTGCATCTCATCCGCAATGCCGTCGACCACGGCATCGAAGACGCCGACACGCGGGTCCGGGCGGGCAAGAAGGCCAAGGGCGTTGTCCGGCTCGAAGCCGTCTATGCCGGAGCCGAGGTCGCAATCCTGGTGAGCGACGACGGCGCCGGGCTCGACATCGAACGGATCCGGGCCAAGGCCGAGGAAGCGGGTTTCCTGATGCCCGAGACCAGAATCTCGGACCACGACTTAAGTCAGATGATCTTTGCCCCGGGCTTCTCGACGGTCAAGGAAGTCACCGCGCTGTCGGGACGGGGCGTCGGCATGGACGTGGTCAAAAGAACCATCGACGGGCTGAGAGGCAGCGTCGAACTGTCGAGCGAAAAAGGCAAGGGCACAAGGGTCTCACTGAGGCTGCCGCTGACCCTTGCCATCATCGACGGCATGCTCGTGCGCGTCGGCACCGGCCGCTACACCATTCCGCTCTCGGCGGTGGTCGAATGCGTCGAAACGCCGAAGACGGTCGAAACCAGCGCCCGCGGACGCAGCTTCCTCGACATCCGGGGAGAGCTCGTACCCTTCCTCAGCTTGAGGGAAATGTTCGCCGCCTCGGGCGAGCCGGAAACCCACCAGAAGGTGGTCATCGTCCAGTGCGGCGAGGAAAAGGTCGGGCTCGTCGTTGACCAGATCATCGGCAACAACCAGACCGTCATCAAGCAGCTCTCAAAGCTCCATTCCGGCCTCAAGGCCTTTTCCGGCGCCACAATCCTCGGCGACGGCACGGTGGCGCTGATCCTCGACACGGTCAATCTCGTCAACATGGGCCAGGCCCAGACCGACCGCTACATTTCCGAAAACCGGGGGAGGGCAGCATGAGCGCGGCCATAGGCGGCGCCATGACGGCGCTGACACTGCGACTGCAGGACGAGGTCTTCGCCATCGAGGCGGAGCGCGTCCGCGAAATCCTCGACATGGTGCCGATCACCGGGGTGCCGGGGGCGCCGCCCTTCGTCAATGGTCTGATCAACGTGCGCGGCCGCGTCGTGCCGCTCGCCGACCTGCGCGTCATGTTCGGCATGGACCGCCCGGAGCCGGACGCGGACACGCGGATCGTCGTCATCGAACTCGAATCCGAGGGAGACTCGACCATAGCCGGCATCATTGCCGACAAGGTCGAAAGCGTCACCGACATCGAGGCGACATCCATCCAGGACGCGCCGCGCGTCGGCATGCGCTGGCGCAAGGACTTCGTTCGCGGCATCGGCAAGCGCAACGGCGATTTCATCATCATCCCCAATCTCGAAAAGATCTTCGAACTCCAGGACGCCAAGAGCGTGTCCGCTGAAGACGAAAGGGCTTCACTATGAGACTGACTATCAAGACCAAGCTTACCGCGACTTTCGTCGTCGTCGTCGCGCTGTCGGCGGCCAGCATGTTCATGGCGATCGACAACCTCGGAAAGCTCGACCAGTCGTTCACCGCGGCGGTGGAGGGAAACGTCAAGCGCATCACGCTGGCAGCCGATATCAATGCCCGAACGCTGCGCGTCGCCCGAGACGAAAAGAACGTCATGCTGGAGCCGACGGCCGAGGGAATGCAAAGCTATGCCGCATCCATCCAGAGCGAATCCGAAGCCATCGTCGCCGAGCTCACGGAGCTTCGCGACCTGTCATCCGACGCGGGCAAACAACGCATCGACGCCTTCGCCAAGGAATGGGACGAATTCCTCGTCGTCAACGCCGCGGTACAAAAGCATGCGTTGGAAAACTCCATCGTCGAGGCACGCAGGATCGCGCAGACCGATGGTGCCTCCCAGTTTGAGCTCTTCGACAAGAAAGTGCAGCAGATCGAAGACAGCCTCAGCAGTCCATCGACAACAGCGGCCAATCCGATCGCGGCGCTCAACGCGCTGGATGATATCGAAAACACGGTGCTCGACATCCGCGTCACGGTTCTCAACATCATCGCGGCCAACGACAACGCCGAACAGCAGCTCAAATACGCCGAAATGAACCAGAGCAATGTCGCCAAACTGCCGGCTCTGCGCGATGACCTCAAGCGCTTACTGACCGGCGCGGATCGGCAACTGTTCGAAGAGGCCGAGGCGGACATCGACACATGGCTGGCCACGGTCGCCCACTACCAGGCCCTGGCGCTCGAGAACGGCAAGCACAAGGCCTTCGAGCTCGCCATTGGCGATGGCGCCGCGGCGCGCGGCGAAGCGGTGACCGCGATCAACGCCATTCTGGAGCTCAATGAAACGCAGCTCCAGGAGGCCTCCAATGCCAACACTCAGCTCTTCGAGTCGAGCCGCATGCTGCTGATCGCCATGCTCGTCGGTTCCGCCATCATCGCCGCCGCTGCCGCGTTCTGGATCATCCTGTCGATTTCCAGGGCTCTTGGCAGCGCCGTGAAACTGGCCAACACCGTCGCTGGCGGCAATCTCAACGCCACCGCCGAAGTGCGCGGCAATGACGAGGTCGCCGACCTCATCAAGGCGCTCAACGAGATGGTGGCGCGCCTGCGCGATGTCGTCATCAAGGTGACGGCCGCGACCCGCAATGTCGCCTCGGGCAGCCAGGAACTGTCGGCCACCGCCGAACAGCTTTCCCAGGGCGCGACCGAACAGGCGTCTTCGACCGAAGAGGCCTCGGCCTCGATGGAAGAGATGGCCTCGACCATCAAGCAGAGCGCCGACAACGCCTCCCAGACCGAAAAGATCGCCCGCCAGTCGGCGCTCGACGCCAAGGCGAGCGGCGAAGCGGTCGACAAGGCGGTCAAGGCCATGCAGACCATCGCCGAAAAGATCATGGTGGTGCAGGAAATCGCCCGCCAGACCGACCTTCTCGCCCTCAACGCCGCGGTCGAAGCGGCGCGGGCCGGCGAACACGGCCGCGGCTTCGCGGTCGTTGCCTCCGAGGTCAGGAAGCTCGCCGAACGCAGCCAGACGGCGGCGGCCGAAATCTCGACCCTTTCCGCCGACACAGTCGGAGCGGCCCAGTCCTCGGGCGAGATGCTCAGCAAGCTCGTGCCCGATATCCAGCGCACGGCCGAACTGGTGGAGGAAATTTCCGCCGGCAGCCGCGAGCAGAATGCCGGGGCGGTCCAGATCAACACCGCCATCCAGCAACTCGACAAGGTCACCCAGCAGAACACCAGCGCCTCCGAAGAAATGTCGGCGACCGCCGAGGAACTGGCGAGCCAGGCCGAGGAACTGCAGTCGGCGATTTCCTACTTCAAGGTCGACGAGGCGGACACGACGGCGAGACGAAAGGCACCGTCGGCAGCACCGCATGCCGCCCAGCATCACGCCATTGCTCACCTGCGTTCCGAGGTGATGGCCAAGGCGCCGCACATGCAGCCCAAGAAACAGGCGGCGGTATCCAGGGGTGGCTTCGACCTCGACCTTGGCGACGCCGACGATGAACTCGACAGCGAGTTCACCCGGTCGGGTGCCGCCTAGAAAGGGGCGTTTGAGATGGCGGACGTCATGCAATACGTCACCATAGGCGTCGCGAACGAGCTTTTCGCGGCGCCGGTGGACCGGGTGCAGGAAATCCTCGACATGTGCCCGATTTCGCGGCTGCCACGGGCGCCCGCAAATCTGCTCGGCATGATCGATGTCAGGGGCGAGGGCACGCCGGTCTACGACCTGCGCTCAACCCTTGACATGCCCGGCAAGGAAGACACGGAAAACACCCGGATCGTGGTGCTGTTCGTGTCCTCCGGCAAGGGCGATATCCGTGTCGGCCTCAGGGCCGACCGGGTGATCGAAGTGACCGCTCTCGACAATGAGGCGCTCGATCCGCCGCCGCGGATGCGCGCTGCGGAAGTGGCGCGGGCGGTCGTCGGCATCGGCCGGCGCAACGGCGCCTTCGTTACCGTGCTCGATCTCGACCACCTCCTCGGCGAGGAGGCTGCTTCGATCCTGGCGGCTTGAACTTGGTTTCGCGGCGGGGCGAGATTTCGTCCCCGTCGCGCGGAGTAACTCAGTTGCTTGATGTTGCGTACAAAACAGCTCCTCACGATTTCGAGGACCATCTTCGCACCAGGGATTTCGAGCGTATTTCGGAGCTCATGGGCGAAAGTGTCGGAATCAACCTGACACCGGCCAAACACATGATGATTGAAGGGCGGCTCAAGAAGCGCATGCGGTCGGCCGAATTTGCCACCCTCGACGCCTATTGCGACTGGCTGTTCAACGGCGACGGGTTGCGTCAGGAGCTGCCGCATCTCATCAACGCGGTGACCACCAACAAGACCGATTTCTTTCGCGAAGTCGAGCACTACCACTTCCTCGAACAGGTAGTCGTTCCGGAGCTCTTGAACAGGAGCACTGTCCGCACGAGCCGCCTGAAACTGTGGAGTGCGGCCAGCGCCAACGGCGCCGAGGCCTATTCGGCCGCAATGATCCTTGAAAAATTCGCGCAGGAAAGCCGGCGCCTCTCCTATGCCGTGCTCGGCACCGATGTGTCGACCGAGGTGCTGGCACAGGCGCGCCGCGCCGTCTATTCGGCCGAGATGATGGCGCCGGTGCCGGCGCACTACCTCTCCCGCTTCGTTCTGACCGGGAAAAAACCGGGCGCGCGGCCCCAGGTGCGCATGGCGCCCGAACTGCGCCGGCACATGGTGTTCCGCTATCTCAACCTGATGGACAAATCCTACCCGATCGACGACGACGTGGACGTGATTTTCTTGAGAAATGTCCTCATCTATTTCGAAAAGCCGGTGCAGGACGAGGTGATCGCGCGCGTCACGGCGCATCTGCGGCAAGGTGGCTATCTGATGCTCGGCCATTCCGAGTCGATGATCGGTACCCGTTTTCCCGTCACGCAGGTGGCACCCGCAATATTCCGCAAGAACTGAGACGGGCGATGCATCACTCAGGCGAAATGGCGGCCCGGCAAAAGATCAGCGTCCTGATCGTCGACGATTCCGCCTCGGTCCGCACCGTGCTCTCCGACATTCTCGGCAGTGACCCCGCCTTCGAGGTCATGCCGCCGGCCGCCGATCCCTACATCGCCGCCGAGCGCATCCGCAAGCAGGTGCCCGATGTCATTTTTCTCGACATCGAGATGCCGCGCATGGACGGGCTGACCTTTCTCAGGAAACTGCTGGTGCAGAAACCGATTCCGGTGGTGATCTGTTCGAGCCTGGCCGAAGCGGGTTCGGACACGCTGATGCAGGCGCTCGAGGCCGGCGCGGTCGACGTGGTCACCAAGCCGCGCATCGACACCGCGCAGTTCCTGCAGGATTCGCGCATGCGCATCTGCGACGCCGCCAAGGCCGCCGCCCAGGTGCGGCTTGGCGGCAATCGCCGGCCGCCACCAATGCTGCAGGTCGAGACAAAGCTCAATGCCGATGTCGTGATCGCACCGCTCAGCCCGGGCCGGACCGCCTCGCTTGCCGAGCGCACGCCGCGTACCGAGCCGGTGATCTGCATCGGCGCCTCGACCGGCGGTACCGAAGCGCTGCGCCAGGTGCTCGTGGATCTGCCGGCGGACACGCCCGGCGTGGTGATCGTCCAGCACATGCCGGAAAAATTCACCGACGCTTTCGCCCGGCGGCTCGACGGCTTGTGCGCCATGAATGTCAGCGAGGCCCGGGATGGCGATGTCGTCGAAGCCGGTCGGGTACTGATCGCACCGGGCAATCTGCACATGCTTTTGAAGCGAAACGGCCATCTCTACACCGTCGGCGTGGTCGACGGACCGCATGTCGCGCGCCATCGTCCCTCGGTTGACGTGCTGTTCCGCTCGGCGGCCCAGAACGCCGGCGCCAATGCCATCGGCTTTCTGCTCACCGGCATGGGCGACGACGGTGCTCAGGGTCTGCTTGAAATGCGCCGGGCCGGCGCCATGACCTATGCGCAGGACGAAGCCTCGTGCGTGGTGTTCGGCATGCCCAAGGCGGCCATCGAGCGCGGTGGCGCCGGCAAGGTGATCTCGCTCGACAAGGTCGCGACCGAGATCGTCGCGGCATCACGCCTTGGCGCCGAGCGGCGGAGCGGCTCATGACCTCAATCGCCGCCCTTGCCCGCGCCGATACGTCCGGTCGTATGCCGCCGCTTCACCGTCACGGCGCTCCCCTCGACGCGATCCTTGCCGGTCTCGAGGCGCCGCTGGCGCAGATCGATGACTCCTTCGTTGCGGTCGGCAACGAGCTTGTCGGATGTGCCGCAAGGCTTGCTGAGGTCTCCCGTCATTTCGAGGACTTGCCGCGGGACCTCGAAAGCGCCGAAATCCACGACGCGACCGGTCGGCTCGGCGACGTGATCCGGCATGCCCGCGAAATCGTCGCCGGCTTCGAGACGGAACAATGCGATCTGGATGGCCTCGTCGATCGGGTGGATACGGCCAAGGCGCCGATGCTGGCACTGAGGAAGACCATCCGCATGATCGGTATCGTCGCCCTCAATGCCCGCGTCGTCGCGGCGGGCGTCTCAAGCGCGACGGACGAGCTGGGCGTCTTCACCAACGACGTTGCCGAACTCAGCCGGAAGGCGACCGGCACCATCGAGCGCTTCTTCCAGGCCTATGAAAAGCTGGCGAGCGACCTCCACAAGGCGGCGGCCGAGCGCGACCGCTTCCAGACCGCGCAGCAGGCCGCGATCGAGGAGGCCGCCAGCCGTCTGTCCGCGAGCCTCGACGATCTGACCGAATGCCGCCGCCGCGCCGCCGGAAGCAGCGTCGCGACCAGCCGGCTGACGCGCGACATCGGCGCCCGGCTCGGCCGCACCGTCATGGACATGCAGGTCGGCGATTCGACACGCCAGCGCATCGAGCACGTCGCCGCGGCCCTTGGCGATGTTCGTTCGCTCGCTCTCGGCAACGCACCGCCAGGCCTCGCACTCGACGCGCCGCCGGAGCCCGGGGACATTGCCGCGCTGCTCGACCTTCTCGGCTGGCAGATCGATGCCGCGCTCGATGATTTCGCGGCGGGGATCGTGGATGCCGGCAAATCCATGTCGGCGCTCACCGCCGACGTCCATGCCCTGATGAGCCAGAGCCGCGACCTCTACGAACGCCGGGATCGCCGGGGCGAATCGGCGATCGGCAGGCTGAGCGCCGAATTGCACGTTGTCGCCGGCATGCTCGAGGCCTGCGAGAGCGATCGGCGCAAGCTCGACGCCGTGGCCCTCGCGGTCGGGGACATGGTGGCGCAGCTTCTGGGGCATGTGGAGGCCGTTCAGCAGATCGAGGGCAGCATGCGCCTCGTGACCCTCAACGCCGCCGTGACATGCGCCAAGCTCGGGCCGCGCGGCAAGGCGCTCGACGTCATCGCCAAGCAGTTGCGCGAGCTGACCGGCGCCATGGTCACCTCGGCCGAAATCGCGCTGGCGGCGCTCAGCCAGGCGGCGGAGCGGGCGCGGACCGTGGTGGCCAGCGCCGACGGCATCGCCTCTGGCAACATCTCCCGGCTCATCGCCGATGCCGGCGCCGCCATCGTCCTGTTCGAATCGGTCGACCAGAGGCTGTCGGCGGCGCTCCAGCTGCTCCACGAGCAGGAATGCGACTGCCACCGCAGCGTCGCGCATGCGGTGGCGCGGATCGACGGCCATGCCGCCGTCAACGCGTCACTGACAGAGTTGTCCGGGCAGATCGCAAGCCTCGCCCGGGACCTCGCGGCAGCGCCGCAACCGCACCTTGCGCCCGGCGCGACCAGAGCATCCCTTTATGCGCATCTATACGGCTATTACTCGATGGAAAGCGAACGCCGCGTCCACGCGCAAGCCGTCGGCGCCCCGCCCGCCGCCGCCCCCAAAGACGAAGCGTCCACCGCCGGCGAAGACGATCTCGGCCTGTTCTAGCGGCGCGGCGTGTTTTGGGCCGGAGGGGATTGGCGGCTTCTGGCGCTAATTTCGCGCTTGCCGACAGTTTGAAGCGCAGACTCAGTCAGTTTGTACGAAGCCGATAAGATCGTCGTCGTCTGGCGACCGGCGTCTTGACTCCCCATCCTTCCATGAGGCACGGATCACGCCTTCTTTCGCGAGGTCAGTGCAAATCGTTCGCACGTTAGTCCTCCGAATAGTGAAGTTGTCAAGCATCCGGGGCCACAGATCGCCAAAGCGGATTGGCCCATGCTGCCTTTGCAATTCCTGAAGCAACCACTCACGAGCTTGCCGACAAAACTCGGGTAACTGGTCTTCAATCACTGCTTTGTCTAGCTCTATGCCCGCCGCCGCGAACAAGTCATGTATTCCGGAGCGCTCTTCCTGAATTGTCCGCTTGGCCTGAATCCGGCGCATACCGTGATCCTTGAGTGCCAAGTATTCAACGTCTCGGTACGCTGCGAGACCTTTGTCGCTTCGCGTTCCATAGACAATGCAAAAAGCTGTTCTGTCTTCGAGTTTTTCTATCGGAGTTGAAAGGACGTAACGAAAGCTCCCGGCATCGCGAAAGCCCTTGGCAAACAGGGCTTCAACCGCCTCGTCCCGAGGAAGAGACGGGGCCAACTGCGCTGGCCAATGAGGGCCGAGAATCCCTTCGAAGTTGACGTTCTTGTGCTCGTCTTGGGCCGTGAACCGGTCAATGAACGACTTCATGTAGTTGAGGAGCACTTCACCCGGCTTGTGCTGAAGGATGCGGGCGATTTTTGTGAACTCATAACCGGTCCATCCGGTCGGATCGATGAAGGTCAAAGCAAAAGATGACCCGACCACCTGCATTATCGCGTCTATGGCGTCTTCAAAGCGACCGTTGGAGGTATAGACATGGAAACCATTTTTCGGATCGTGGTGTTTGGAAACCGCCGCCTTAAGCTGCGTGTAGCTTGTTGGGTTCTCCTCGACGAAAAAGCATCGGATTTGCTTTGGCTTGCCTTGCGCTCGCAGTTTCTCTTGGGCGTCTTTTAGCGCTGCAATGGCAATCATAAAGGACGTATCGCCGAAATCAGCTAGCCTACTTTTCCAAGGGCCGGAGAAGCCATCTATATACACCAGGTCAGGATACCCACCCTGCAAAAGCTTGAATGCGAGAGTCTGCAAATACCTCCGGAGGATGAAATGTTTCGCTTCTGTCTGTACTCGATCTTGGTATGCAGCGCCGTTCAAAACTTCGCCCCTATTCTGCCGCGACTCGCGGTAGCTCAAAAGGTACTTCGTTCCACTCCTCGCCGTCTAGCGATCGGCCGCCGCTCTTCGGGCGAATTCCACCCCATTGTTTGAAGAAAAACGCGACACCTGCCTCGTTACATTGGTCGCGTACCTCACGCACCCAATCCGGATGCATGGGCCGCGCTCGAGGACCGCTTTCTCCGCCAACGATCACCCATGCGATATCAGTAAGGTCGACTTTGCCGAGGGGGCCAATAAGCGGCTCCACGGACAAAAACCGGATGGATGCATTCATTTGTTGCATGTGCCGGATGCGCGACTTTCGGCTCCCGTCTTCAATAGACGTGCCGAGCCAAATATGCTCGGGAGCGGCCAATCCCTCATAGCGCCGGTTCACGTAATCTCGCATGCGCGAGCTACGCTTCGTGAGAGTTTGAAAAATATGCCAATCCGCCTGCTCCATCGTGTCGAAAACGCGGTCAACGAATGGGAATGGCACTTCCTTGTGGAAGAGGTCGCTCATGGAGTTCACGAAGACCATTTTCGGAGCTTTCCAGCCGAGCGGCTGCAAGACCCTTTCGGGTCGAAGCATCAGATCGAAACCATGCTCAAATGGATGTCCGGGCACGCCGCGGAATCGCTCAGCAAGGCGCTCCGCATAGCAATGGTCGCAGCCGGGACTAATCTTCGTGCAACCCGTGACCGGATTCCACGTTGCATCAGTCCACTCGATTGAGGTCTTTCCGGCCATGCGGTCACTGTAGAACATAACGGGAACACTATGATAACGTTGCTATGCTTGACAAGGGGTTAATTAGCCGCAAATAGCTCCCTCACCCGGCTGTCATGCGGAGTTCCTTGATGAGCCTGTTGGCCCCTTCGAAAAGTCATAGGAATTGCCACATCGTGGCGTGACCGTGATCTCACTTTCTACCGGGAAAAATTAAGCGTGAGATTGCGCTAACCAGGGTTCGGGACTTTCTGCAATCACCGAAGTCCACGGCCGCTTTCGGGAACGAGACGCTCCCATTTTGGCGACCGGCATTGTGCAGGGTTTCGGGTGCCGCTTGGCGTACGAAAGCCTCTAATGCAGGAACCCGCGGGCCGCAGGCGGTGAGCTATGGGGATTTCGATTTTCGGCTGGTCTTTGGGATGACGCAACCGCTGTCGGGAAGCACCCGGAT
>JAHJQZ010000173.1 GCA_018818925.1 Alphaproteobacteria bacterium | reverse complement strand
CGTCTCGCGTGCCGACGACCGGCCGCCGCCGCGATAGTCGCGGATGCCGTATTTCATCTGGTAGGTATAGTCGGCATGGCCCGGCCGGAACTGGCGGGCGATCTCGCCATAGTCCTTCGAGCGCTGGTCGACGTTCTCGATCAGCATGGAGACCGGCGTGCCGGTGGTCACCAGCGTCTCGGGGTCGTCTTCGTCGGGCAGGACGCCCGACAGGATCTTCACCGCGTCCGGTTCCTGGCGCTGGGTGACGAAGCGCGACTGTCCCGGTCGGCGGCGATCGAGCTCGGCCTGAATATCGGCGAGCGTGAATCGGATGCCGGGAGGGCAGCCGTCGACGACGCAGCCGAGCGCGGGCCCGTGGCTTTCGCCCCAGGTCGTGACGCGGAAGAGATGGCCGAAGGTATTGTGCGACATGGACCGTACGGATGGCTTGGCGGGCGGGCGGACGGCCCGCGAGCGGAGTGGTTTGCCTGCCTTCTATTGGGCTTTGGAAACCCGGTCAAACGGGCCGACGCGCGCGAGGCCGGGGGGCGGGTCGATGTTGCCGGAAGCAGAGGCGGCAGCCCGGGTCGCGGTTCGGCAAAGATGCGCGTGCATCCTGCGCGACGCCGGAATCGCTTTGACACATTCCCTCCGTTTTGCTGTCCTAGAGCACTTGCCGATGAAACCGGAACGTTCCGCCGGAGAAGCAGTCGCCCCGACGGTTCTGCTTCGACCGGCACCGGGCGGACGGGTGCTTCAGATCGACGATCCTACAAGGTCCGGCGGAGAACGGACCGCAGCCCAGAGGACATCTCATGCGTATCGCCGTTTCCGCCCTCAGCCTGATGTTGCTCGCCTCCATGCCCGCCTTCGCCGGCCAGACCGAAGGGCGCATCAAGAGCATCGACGAAGACAAGATGACGATCACGCTCGACGACGGCAAGTCCTACAAGCTGCCGGGCGAGGTCGACCTGGCCGGGATAGAGCCGGGCACAGAAATCGTGATCAATTTCGACAAGGTCGGCGACGTGAACCAGATCACCGACATGGCGGTCTACGAATAGGCTGCGGACCGTTCCATTCAGATCCAGTCCAGGCGACCATCGCGAAACCGCAGGATCCTGTCCTGCGGCACGTCCATCACGGCCGCTTCGGCGCGGCCGACGGCGCCGGTCAGCATGAAGATCGAGCGGATGACGCCGCCATGCGTGACGCAGACGGTGTCCCGGTCGACGGCGGATAGCCAGGGGGCAATGCGCTGCGACAGCGCGGCGTAGCTCTCGGCGCCCGCGCCGGGCGGCAGAAACGCCCACTTGTCGGCGTCCCGCGCAGCCGACACGCCCGGAAACGCAGCCTCGACCTCGTCGACGGTCATTCCCTGCCAGTCGCCGAAATTCACTTCGACGAGGCGCGGTTCGAGACGATAGCCGCGTGGCGGCAGGCCGATGCAGGACCGGATGATCTCCATCGTCTCGCGGGTGCGCCGCAAGGGGCTGGCCACGAAATCGAAGCGGTTCGGGTCGTCGAGCAGATCGGCGAGGCGCTGGCCGTTGAGCCGCGCCTGGCCGCGGCCGAGATCGTTGATGTCGACGTCGTGCTGACCCTGGAAGCGCAGCGCGGCGTTCCAGTCGGTCTGGCCATGCCGGACGAAATAGACGAGCGGGATCATGTCTTTCCTGCGCCAGACGGCGGACGAAGGGAAGGTGGCGTCAATCCTTGACGGTCGAGATGTCGGGTGCGTCCACCGCCTTCATGCCGACGACGTGATAGCCCGAGTCGACGTGATGGATCTCGCCGGTGACGCCGCGCGACAGGTCCGACAGGAAATAGAGGCCCGAATCGCCCACCTCGTCGATCGTCACGGTGCGCTTGAGCGGCGCGTTGTACTCGTTCCACTTCAGGATATAGCGGAAGTCGCCGATGCCGGAGGCGGCGAGCGTCTTGATCGGACCGGCGGAGATGGCGTTGACGCGGATGCGGCTGCCGCCGAGATCGACGGCGAGATAGCGCACGCTCGCCTCGAGCGCGGCCTTGGCGACGCCCATGACGTT
>JAHJQZ010000162.1 GCA_018818925.1 Alphaproteobacteria bacterium | reverse complement strand
CTCTGGAGCCCGGACTTTCCTCCCCCGCCCGAAGGCAGGAGCGGCTACCCGGTCAACTGGCAGCGCCTCAATAGCTTTTCGGCACCGGGGCGGCAAGCGCGCTCACGCATCCCCCTCCGGCGCCTTTTTCCGCCAGGCCAGCGACCGGCGCGTCATGCGCATTGAGGCGAGCGCCAACAGGCCGCCGACAACGAGCATGGCGATCCAGTCGACAAGGATCGCCGCGACCTCGAAATAGTAGCTGCGGCCGACCCCGTAGACGATCGAGATGAAAAGGAACGTCCCGACCACCAGCACCGCCCCGCAAAGCGCCACCCAGAAGGCGGCGGCAAAGAGCCGCCCGAGCGGCTTGAGCCCGGCCGTCAGCCCGGCCAGCGCCAGCGCCAGCGCCAGATAGCCGAGATCCTCGAGGGCAATGAAGACGCCATGGGCGTTGTACTGGGTGAGAACGGCGATACCTTCGGTTTCGCCGGCCAGAACGCTCGGCTGGATCACCTCGATCTGGATGAAATAGCAGATGGCCAGCGTGGTGCCGGACAGGATGGCGAAGCCGTTGCCCATGCGGGCCAGCGCCCGCCCCGGCACCGGCGCCAGCGACACCGACGCGGCCCCGAGCGCGATCAACGCAAAGGCGGCGACGATCATGACGTACATCCACCAATACTCGGCCGGATAAAGATGGGCGATGTCAGCAAAGGGATAGGTGACGCAGTCCTCGACACAGAACGGCCCCGACCGGGCCGGCGCCAAAACCAGCGTCGCCGCGACCGGCGCGAGGGCGAGAACCAGAGACGACCACAGAACGCCAAGGCGCGCGGTGGCCTTTTCACTGCTATCCGACATGTTGTCCTCCGGGTTGGCGCGGCCAGTCCCGGCCGCGGCCAACGGGAGGCTAACGCCATCGCCCCGGCTTGCGATACCGCCGGCGCTGCGGCGGATTGACCGGCGTGTTTTGCCCGATGCCCGGAATCTTTTGCCCTGCCCGTCCCGTGGCCGCGCCGAAAGCCCAGCGGAATCAAGGCGCGGATGCTGGCACGGAAAATGCGTTGCAACAGTCAGGACAAACTGGAAACCGGGCAGCTCCGGCACCGCATCATGAGCACAATCAGCGCCACGAGCGCCTACAGCGCCTATTCGGGCTACACCTATTCGAGTTCGACCTCTGGCAAGACCAGCACCACGACGAGCGGCACCTCTACGACCAGCACGCTGTCGAGCGCCACCAATGTCACGCTTTCCGCTTCGGCCCGGGCGGCGCTCGCCGCCAAGTCCTTTGCTGAAATCATCGCCGAGACCCGCGTGTCCCTGACCGAACTGCTCGAAAAGGCCGACAGCGACAGCCCCTACAAGGACGGCGAGCTGGCCGTCAACCTGTCCGGTTTCGACCGGCGCGAGCTTTACGCCATTGCCGGCAATACCGACGGCACCTTCACCGCCGACGAGATCAAGGCGGCAGCCGAAGAACTGTCACTGCGCTTCGACCAGGCCATGGCCGGCGCCAACGCCGTCTACAACGTCACCGGCAACATCGAAAAGCTCTATACCGAGGCACTCACTTTCCTCGAGGCCGCTTCGCCCGAGGAGCAGAAGACCGAGGCCTGGGCGACAAAACACACGGCGGTCAAGAAGGCCCTCGCGTCGCTCGAAGCTTCCCCCGACACCTGGCCGGACGTCGACAACGACCCGGTCATCGACTATCTCGCCCGGGTCAAGGCCGGAACGGCGGGAACGGAGCGCGATTTCGCCAGCGTGGCCAACGACGCCCGCGCCGCGCTCGACGCGCAGATCGCCGAGGCCGAGGCCGCGGGCAAGGAGCTGGTGTTCTCCAAATACCGTAAGTCCGGCATCCAGGCCGATTTCTCGGATTTTTCCAGCCGGTCGCTCAGCGCCATCGTCCTCAACGAGGGCGAGCAGTTCTCGGAATCCGAAATCCGCGCCGCCAAGGACGAGATGTCGAGCCGTGCCCGCCAGGTGCTCTTGTCGTGCATCTCCAGCGCCAATTCCTCATCGAGTCCCACGAGCCTGGCCGAGAACATCATCAGCGCCTATGGCTCGCTGAGCAGCGAGGAACGCGCCGCCGTCGGCTGGGGCGAGGATTTCTATTCGGCCGCCCTGACCAATTACAAGAGCGCCAGCTACATCGCCTCGATGTTCGAAACCGATGCGACCAGCGAGACGAGCTTCTGGTCGTTCTAGCCACTGTTCGGAGATGGGGTTGTCGTTGGCGGCGCCTCGGTCCCGCCTCATGGACCATCCGTGTCGCCGCTCCGACCCCCGTTCCTCCCTTGCTTTTAGCCTTTTCCCGCCGGCGCGCTTCCGCGCTTTTGTCGCGGAACCTTGCCGGGTTTTAACGGGCAATCATATGCGATCGCGCGCATATTCAAATTGACGGGACCGCAGCGCCCGGCCTCCTCGTCGTGCTCGCAATGCATCTGGAAAAAAACGCCATGTCGACCGAAACCGCCATTGCCCGCCCAAGCGTCAGGGGCATGCCCGCTCTTGTGCTCGTTCTGCTCTATGTCGCGCTAACCTTCGGCCCCGCCTTCGCCGCTTCGCTGATCGGAGACGCGAACGCGCCCACCTACTGGTCGCTGCTCGGCCGCGTCTCGGGCATTGCGGCGCTCGCCATGTTCCTCATGCAATTCGTCACCTCGGGGCGCTACGAGACCATTTCCGGCAGGATCGGCCTGGACCGCTCGATGAGCTTCCACCGCGTCGCCGCCTACGGCGCCATCCTGATGGTTGCCGTACACGTCACCGCCTTCGTCCTGCGCGGCCGCGCCGTGTGGTCTTTCGACCGCCTGTGGGAGCGATTCGTTGCCTATCTTGTCGATCCGGCCATGCTGACCGGCGTCGTTTCCATCGCGCTGGCGCTGGTGCTCATGCCCATCGCCATCTTCTTGCGGCGCGGGCCGCTGCCCTATGCCTGGTGGCGGGTTCTGCACGGGCTGCTGGCGCTCGCCGTCGGCGGCTTCGCCCTGCACCATTCCATCGACAATGCACGCTATTTCGCCGATCCCTACGGCAGTACCGCCATCTATGCACTCGCCTTCATCGCCGGGCTGGCGCTCGGCGTGGTCTACCTCGTCCGGCCCTTCCTCGCCTTCCGTTTCGGCTACCGGGTCACCTCGGTCCGCGACCTGTCGCCAAGCATCACCGAACTGGTGCTCGATGCGCCTGGCACGAGCCGCTTCCGCTTCGAAGCCGGCCAGTTTGTCTGGATGACGGTCGACGGCAAGCACACCATCACCGACAACCCCTTTTCGATCGCCTCAGCACCGGCCGAACTGCCACGCCTCCGGTTCCTGATCCGCAAGGCCGGCGACATGACGCGCGCGGTGGTCGGGTTGAAGCCGGGCACCCGGATCGGCATTGACGGCCCGCACGGCAGCTTCACCCTTGCCGAAGGCGGCTCCGGTCCGCTGGTCCTCATCGCCGGCGGCATCGGCATCGCCCCTGTCCTGTCCCTGCTCAGGCATCTGGTGGCCAGCGGCGACACCCGTCTGGTTCGCCTGCTGGTCACGGCCAGGACCCCCGCCGATCACGTCGCCCGCGCCGAGATCGAGGCCATGGCCGCCGGCCGGGACATGAAGACGCTCTTGCTCGTCAAGGAGGATGTCGGCACCGGCTTCGAGATCGGCCGCTGCGAGCGCAAGAATGTCGAGAACATCCTTGACGGCATCGATCGCTCCGCGGCCACGGCCTTCGTTTGCGGCTCGCCCCGCATCATGGACACCGCCGTCGGCCATCTTCTCGATCTCGGCCTGAAGCCCGGCCATGTGGTGATGGAGCGTTTCGACTACGACGGCGCCCACGACGCCATCAGCAGCGCGCTGCGCCGGCGGCTCGTCGCCCTTCTGACTGCCGTTTTCATCGGTGTGGCGGCGTTGGCCTGGTTCGTGTTCAGCCCGGAAAACAGCGGCTCGGGCGGTCACCAAGATGGGGAAACCATCGTCACCGACAACAACCAGCGCGGTTCGGCCGGGCGCGGTGGCGGGCAGGGTTGGGGCAGACCGGGCAACGGCGAGCCGCACGAGGACTGAAGACCCGACTCCCTTGGCCGCGAGCGGCATGGGCGCCCGGACCCGGTCGCCTATGCTCGCCGCAGCCTCTGGATTTCCTCATAGGCAGCGTTAACCGCCGCCATGCGCGCCGTCACCACGGTGATCATCTCCTGAGGCACGCCCTTGGCGATCAGCCGGTCGGGATGGTGTTCGCGCGCCAGGTGGTGGTAGACGCGCTTGACTTCATCGTCCGGGGCGCTCGGCGCAAGTCCGAGCACCATATAGGGGTCGTAGCCGCCATGGCCGACCAGGTGCTGGGCGACGATCTGTTCGAACCGCGCTTCATCGAAGCCGAAGATGTCGCTGACGGTCTTGAGGTAATCGAGCTCGGCCTCGTGGATCAACCCGTCCGCCGCCGCGATCTGGAACAGCCCGTCGAGCACATGTTCCAGCATGTCGGGTGTATCGGCGAACCAGCGCCTGATCTTTCTGGCATAGGCATCGAACCCGGCTACGTCCTGCTGCGCCAGTTCGAACAGCTTGTCGATCTGGACCTCCTGGCCGGCGGGAATGTCGACGAGGCGATGGAAGGCCCGCACCTCGGTGGCGGTGACGACGCCGTCGGCCACGGCCATCTTGGCGCTCAGCCCGATCAGGGCGATGGTGAAGGCCGCCTCGCGGCCGCCGGGCAGCCAGTTGTCGGGGTCGAGCGCATTGACGAGCGAACCGGCCAGCCCGGTCCGCTCGGAAAACGATCCGACAAACTCGCCGATTTGCTGCCAGATCGTCATCGGACCTCACCCCGTCAACCGTCGACTGGGCGCTCGATCCGGCGCGGCCGCGGTGAATCGGCTAACACAATGCCCCCGGGCGCGCGCTATGGCAATTTTTGCGGCGACGCTCAGGCGCCCACTGTGTCGAGATGCGTCAGCCGCTCGGCCAGTGGCAGGATGAGATTGGCGCGATTGAGAGTGAAGACGTGGAAATCGCCAACCCCGTGCGCCCGCAAGTCCTCGACCTGCGCCTCCAGCACCTCCGTTGCGATTTCGGCATGCTGGTCTGAACCCGGCTCGGCATCGGCGAAGCGTTGCTTGAGCCGGTCGGGAATGCCGGCGCCGCAGCGCGCCGCAAAACTCGAAACCTGCTTGAACGAATGGATCGGCTGGATGCCCGGAATGATCGGCGCCGAAACGCCGGCCGCCGCCGCGAGGTCCCGCAGCCGGTAGAAATCGGCGTTTTCGAAGAACATCTGGGTGATGGCCCGGCGCGCGCCGGCGTCGATCTTGCGCTTCAGATTGTCGATCTCGGCACCCCAGTCCGGGCTTTGCGGGTGCTTTTCCGGATAGGCGGCGACGGAAACGTCGAAAGCGCCCTGCGCCATGATGCCGGCGACGAGGTCGGCGCCGCTCTGATAGCCGTTGGGATGCGGCATGAAAGGCGCGCCGATGCCTTCGGGCGGATCGCCCCTCAGGGCGACGATGCGGGAAATGCCGGCCTCGGCATAAAGGCGCACCACCTCGTCGATCTCGGCGCGCGTCGCCCCGACGCAGGTCAGGTGCGCCGCCGTGGTGATGCCGGTCTCGTTGGTGATCTTGGAGACGAGCCTCAGCGTACGCTCGCGTGTCGAGCCGCCCGCCCCATAGGTGACCGAAACGAATTTCGGACGAAGCGGCGCCAGCCGATGCAGCGTGCCCCAGAAGCGGTCCTCGGCTTCGTCGGTCTTGGGTGGAAAGAATTCGAAACTGAAATGGACCAGCGACGCATTATCGTGTTCGGCAGGGACCATGGTCACTTCGCCTCTTGCTGCCTGGCATTGCGAAGGGCGAGCAGGTGCAGGCACACCGTCAGCCCGTCCGGCGATTTGTGGTTGGCGAATTCGCGCGTTTCGACGATGTCCAGCCCGGCGGCGTGGCCCCAGACCTCCATCTGCGCCGTCGACAGGCCGAGCCTTCGATGCGCGTGATCCGATCGCAGCGTCTCGTGGGCATGCGGGGCGAAGTCGACGACAAGGACCCAGCCGCCCGGCTTCAGCGCCCGCGCCGCGTTGACAAGGACCGCGCTCGGCTCCTCGATATAGTGCAGCACCTGATGCAGGACGACGAAGTCGGCGCCCTCACCGGCCTCGATCGGATCGGCGATGTCGGCCTGGCGCACCTGGGCATGCCCGACATCGGCGGCGCTAAGCTTGGCGCGGGCTACCGCGATCATCTCGCGGCTCGAATCGATGCCGAGGCCGTGCCGGTAGAGCGGCGCCAGCAATTCCAGCATGCGGCCGGTGCCGGTGCCCAGATCAATCACCCGGTCGAGCTTGCGCCGCTGGGCGATGGCGTAAATGGCCGCCTCGATCTCGGTTTCCGGCACATGCATGCCGCGCACGGCGTCCCAGCGTTCGGCGATGGTGGCGAAGTAGGCGGCGGCACGGGAAGCGTGGGCGGCACGGATGGCTTCGAGCTTGGCCCGATCGTTGGCGATCATCGGATCATCCCGATCGAGCCGCCCGAGCATGGCGCGGGCCAGCGCCCCGCTCGAAGCGTTGTCGGACAGCCGGTAGTAGGCCCAAGCCCCTTCGGCATGGCGTTCGGCCAGCCCGGCATCGGCCAAAAGCCTCAGGTGCCGCGACACGCGCGGCTGGCTCTGGCCGAGGATGTCAGTGACTTCCTTGACCGAAAGCTCGCCCTCGGCCAAGAGCGCCAGCATTCTCAGCCGCGTTGGCTCGCTCGCCGCCTTGAGAGTTGCGATCAGCTCACCGAGCCGGGACATGCACGCCCTCCGATAGACATAAAGATATCTTTATATCTTCTTCGGCGCCAGCGTCCAGTGGAAACATGGCGATTTCGTCGACCCTGTCGGCCGAAGGGCATGCAAGAAGGCCGGCACGGAGCCGGCCTTGACGCAGTCGAGGGGAGGAGCAGCCGTCAGGCGACGGCGTTGTCGGATTGCGGGCGCTTGCGGAAGGCGTGGGCCCGCCAAAGGCGGAAAATGCCACGCGCCTCGTCCGAACTCAGCGCCTCGAAACGCTGCAGCACCTGATCGATGTCCTGCTTGGTCGGCGCATCGCGCCAGGGCAGCGCCGAGAACACCGGGCCGACGAGCTCGGGATCCATGCCCATCGCCCGCAGCGAGATCGTCACCGCCACATAATCCTGGGTCGAGAGCCATTTGAGCAGCACTTCCGCCGGCACGTTGAGCATCATGGTGAGGCTCGAGGCGACGTGGTGGCCGTAGCCGAAACGGGCGAAACGGGCGAGCGTGCGCATGTCGATCTGCTCGCGATCGGCCAATGCCTTGACCTGGTTCCAGGCCAGGCGCCATTCCTGCGCCGAGAAGCCGGCGCGGTTCTTGAGCCGTCCATAGGCGATGGCCTTGGCGCTCGACATGGCGTCCGTTTTGGCCGGACGGGCGGTGAGGGAAAGCTTGTCGAGCACGCGCTGGCCGGCCGTACCGATGGCCGAACCGACCCTGCCCCAGTCGATATCGACGCGTCCGCGCAGGTTCTTGGCGAGTTCGCTGTCGTTTTCGGCCTTTTCGACGATCTTTTCGAGCGCGAAAGTGCCGAGCCGAGCCGTTTCGTTCTGGACGAGCCGATCCATCGACGGTTTGCCGCCGAATTCGACGATGGCGTCGCCGACGCGTTCGCCGACGGCATTGCGCCCGGCGATGGCGACGCGATGATCCTCGCTGGCCGAGGAAACGATGTCGATCAGGTCGTCGTCGCTGAGGACCTTGGAGAATTCGAGCAGCGGTCGCGCCACCTCGATTTCATCGTGTGCCAGCATGGCGACCACGCCCCCAGGGGCACGATCGAGCGGCGACAGGATGGTCGCGACATGCATCCGCGCCTCCAATTCGACCAGTTCGGCCAACTGGCACAGAACGGCGTCGTACTGGGCGACCTGCTGATCGTCGCAGCGGTCGGAAGTGATCGAAAACAGCGCCGCCATGTTGCGGAACAACTGCTCTGTTTCCGAAGCGCTCGCATCGCCCTGAAGCACGCGGAAGGACGAGAACGCGTTGGGCGCTGGAGCATTTTCGGACATTAGAATTCTCCCAGGAAGCTTTTGCTAGCGTGCACACTGACAGAGCCTCCTGCACCCGCGGTAAAGCCCCCGGACGCGAGTTGATTCAAATGCCGCCTATTTCCGGATCGCCGCGCCCGCATCGCCGCCGACCGGAGGCTGGCGCCGATGCATCAGCGAATCCGCCGTGAACACGACGAGCGACACCCAGATCAGGGCGAAGCTTATCAGCTGCACCATGCCGAGCGGTTCGCCGAACGCGAAGATCGCCAGGAGGAAATGGCCCGAGGGCGCGACATACTGGAACATGCCGATGGTGGCGAGCTTGAGCCGCTTTGAGGCGTAGGCGAAAAGGATGAGCGCCAGCGACGTCGCCGGGCCGGTGAACACCAGCAGCGCCAACAGGTATGGATCGGCGAGCGGTCCCGGCCCTTCGGTCACGACCGACCAGACCAGATAGGCCAGCGCCACCGGCAAAAGGATCATGGTTTCGACGAACAGGCCCGGCGCCGAGCCGACCGCCACTGTCTTGCGGAAGTAGCCGTAGAACCCGAAGGAAAAGGCGAGCGTCAGGCTGATGAGCGGCAGGCCGGAAATGCCGGTGGCCATGATCGCGACCGCCACGAGCGCGATGACCAGCGCCGCCGCATGCCCCCGGCTCAACCGCTCGCCGAGCAGCGCCATGCCGATGGCCACCGAGACCAAAGGATTGATGAAATAGCCGAAGCTGACTTCGAGAACCTTGTCGTTGTGAACGGCCCACACGAAAGCCAGCCAATTGATCGCCAGAAGCACGGCGGAAGCGGCGATGCTGCGCAGCGCGGCCGGACTGCCGAGGGCGGCCCGCACCTCGTCGAGCCGCTTGCGCTGCATGAGAATGGCTCCGACCAGCACGAACGACCAGACGATGCGGTGTACGATCACCATCAGCGGCGCGACCGCGTCGAGCAACCGGAACAGCACGGGAAACAGTCCCCACATGCCATAGGCGCCGAGCGCCGCGAACACGCCGGCGCGCCGTTCGGCATCGGCGACGCCGGAGGAAGACTGGCTATCGGTGGACATGGTGCGCCTTAAAAAAAGAGTCGGGCGCCTTGTATCAGCGCCCGCCGAGCCCGCCTAGCCCGCACAAAAGGCAACACAATGCGTCGGCGCCGAAACCGGCTGCGACACCGTCGCGGCGCAGCGCGCGCCTATTCGGCCGGCGCGCCGCCCAAGGCGCGCCGCCGCCCGCGCGCCGCCACGGCTTCGCCGGCAAAGGCGACGATGGCGGCAAGCGCGATGCAGAACAGGCTGATGGTCAGGGCGTTGCCGAGGCCGGGCGCATGGCCGCCGACATCCTTGACCACGTTGAACTGCTCCTCAATGTCCCTGAGCACCGCCACCGTTTCCGGCGACACGGACAACAGCGTGCTGAAATAGGGCAGGCGCTCGAGCCCGACAATGAGCAGATAGGGCCGCGCCATCAGCGACACCGCCGCGATCAACGCCGCCGCCCATTCCATTTGCTTCTGCTTGAGGGTCAGCCCCTTGTCGCCCGGCGGCTCGATGAAGGCGGCGAAAGCGAAAAAGGCGAGGAGCAGCATCGGGATTTCCGGCCAGAACTGGATCGGACCGGGATAGGAGCCCTCGGGCAACGGCTGGCCGATGACGGCGCGCAGCACCGGCACGGCGGCGATCAGCCACAGCGCCACCGGCAGGAGCCACCAGCCGGACAGCCGCGAGGTCAACAGGCGCTGATGCACCAGCGCCAGAATGGCGATCATGCCGACGGCGAGCGCCAGGTCGGCGGTGCCGGCCCGCCCGAGAATGAGCCGCTCCGCCGGGGCCGACATCACCACGACCCTGACCACCATCATGGTGGCGAACACCGCCGACACCCACATCATGAACCGGTCCTTGCGCATTGCCGCCTCTTTCCCTTTTTGGTGGCGAAGGACGCGGAAGGCCCCGGACGGACCCTCCCGCAATCGTCGCGACAAGGCTGGCGCGCGCCCGGCTTTCCGGGCGCTTGACCGGATCGGCGGCATTAAAGGCGAATGCGAGCCTTCCGATTCAGCCGATGGCAGCGACTCGGTTTTTTCCGGCATCGGGCGGCGCGCGCCGGCGCTACAAAAACCTCGGCGCCTCGTCGTCCTCGTCCACCGGGACATCCGGGTTTGGCGCGCCGGCATCCTTGAGGGCGCGCGCCAGCTTGCCAAACAGGTTCTTGTGCCGGCGCTCGCTGCCGGGGTGATTGTTGATCGTCGTGTGAAACCAACCCGACGCCGGCACCGTCAGGTGAATGTGCTCGGTCTCCGAATCATACCAGACACCGACCTCCATATAGATCGTGTGCCCGCCCTTCTCGCTCCGGCGTATCGGCTGCATCGGTCCCCTCCTCACGTCGTCAGCTCCCTGTCGACAGCATAGCAAGGCAGCGGGACATATCGAAAGGCGTCGCAGCGAATGTGGATGGTGAGGGCGAGAGGCCTGCAAATACCTCCTCGTCATTCCCGCGAAAACGGGAATCCAGTGCGAGGCGTCTGCCGAGCAGAAAAGTCTTTCCGCGCAGGACTGCGCGCGGCTGGATCCCCGATCAGGTCGGGGATGACGAGGAGAATTCGACTGGCGTATTTGAGCAAGGATCGGCCGCGTCATTGCGCTCCTCTTCATCGAGTGGCGCAATATCGATGGCAGACTCAGCCATCACCTGTTCCAGCGGAATTCGTTCGCCCGTGTCGTTGCGCAGCCGCTCCTCGGCGAGGAAATAGTCTTCGAGGTCATCGAGCTTTTCGATGATCGCCAGCCGGGCATAATAGGACTTGGTCCGGCCGGTCATTTTGGCCATGGCATCGAGGCGGGCTTCGAGATCTTTGGGCAGGCGCAGGGCGAGCATGGCGGGGCTCCGGGGGATGGGATGCTATACATGTATAGCAAGACGGCGTCGGTTGATAGTGGTACTCTCTGCATGTCTGGAGCCGTGCGCAGTGAAGTTTGAATTCGAAGAAACCCAGTCGCCATACGAAAGCGGCTCTCAGCGAGCACGCGCGTGGACCGAACGCTGGGCCGCTGACTGGCTGTACTGCCCAAACTGCGGACATAGCCAAATGTCCCCGTTTCCTGCCAATCGGCCCGTCGCCGACCTCTTTTGCTCGTCGTGCAACGACCAGTTCGAACTGAAAAGCCAGAAGAAGCCGTTCGGCGCAAAAGTGGCCGATGGTGCATACGGCGCCAAAATTGAGCGACTGAAGTCAGCCACCAACCCCAATCTGATCTTGCTTCACTACGAGGTTGAAAGCCGCACAGTCCGCAACGTCAGCGTCGTGCCCAAACACTTCTTCGTCCCGGATGTCATTGAAATACGAAAGGCGCTCGCGCCGACGGCGCGTAAGGCCGGCTGGATCGGCTCGAATATCCTGCTCAGTCGCATACCCGAGGCCGGCAGAATTCCGATCGTGCGCGATGGCACGGCCTTGCCCCGTGAACAGGTGCTGGAGCAATGGCGACATACAGCCTTTCTTCGCCAACAAAGCGGAGAAGCAAGAGGCTGGCTGGTGGAAGTCATGTGGGCCGTTGAGGCGATAGGTCGGCCGGAATTCACCCTCGACGATGTTTATGCGTATGAGACCCGCCTGCACGAGATTTACCCGAGCAACAACAATGTGCGGCCAAAGATTCGGCAGCAGCTTCAGGTGTTGCGCGACAACGGGTTTCTAGATTTCGTCGGGCGTGGCCGCTATCGTCTGGCAGGCAGGGGATGAGAATGGCTTGGTTCCTGAATCACTGTCACTGCGATGACTGCGACAGTTCCAGCAACCTCATGGTGAGCTTGTCGAACCACGAGGTTGCGGGCGACTGGCTCGGCGCCCTCGTCCTTCGACAGGCTCAGGATGAGGGCTTGGGCGCGTTCAGCACGGCGGAGGGTTCGGTATGGCCTGGTTTCTGAACCATTATCATTGCGGCGACTGCGGCACCGATTGGGACGACGAATGGTCCTGCATGTGCAACGATGAATGCCCTGAATGCGGCGCGCGCCATATGTCGCCGGTCGACTCAGACGATTTGACGTACTTGATCGAGGGCAAAGGTGGCGTGTTTTCGGTGCTGTACTCCCCCGAAAACGCGGAGCACTATCCGAAATACATCAAAATGGCAGAGTTTACCTCCGAACACGCCGCTGAACTCTACGTCGAGGTCGTGCTGCGCCCGCAGGCAGCATAGACTCGCATCTCGTCAGTGCTTGTGAGGCGTCGAGGCGGTCTTCGAAGTATTTTTTTGGCTGGCGCAGGGCAAGCATGGCAGAGCTAAGGGAGTGAGGTGCTATTTCAGTAAACGGAGCAATTGTGGAAACTCAAGCGTGTATTTCAATCGCTATTTGGGGATTCTGAATCGTTCCTATCAGGACGCCAATGTGGCCATTCATCTCGATCGTATGCTATCAAGTGCTCCCCAGCCTTCACGACAGTGTATGTTAGCCTTTCATTTGGGTATTCTTTTAGAGCTTTGTCAAAATATCGCGAAGTCCAGTAATATTTTTCTAATACTCTAGATTCATGTGGATTGCTGATAATTCCCTGACAAATGACTTTTTTGTAATTATCAAGAATGTTAATTCCGGATCTTGCAATCCTTTTCTTTTTGTTAGAAATGTCAACTATTACATGGATTGGTGCTAGATAATCGAAAAACACCATTCCATCGACATCTCTCCTCCAATATTTACCATGACCGACATACTTGCCATTCTCAAAATATCTTGCTCCGGGATACAAAATTGAAATCAGTTCTTTTGAAACGACAATTCGCGGATAGATTGATATATACTTTTCGATTTCATACGCTTCTACCAATGCCGGACCATAAACTATGCGATCCAGGTGGCAAATGGCACCGCGCGCAACTCCGCCTCTAAGCAAGAACCCATTTTGGCAAGCCAGCGCACACAATCTGTGCAAGGTGTCGTTAAATGTCCAATAGTCGTCCGGTGAATCTGACGCCGGCGTAGAAATTACGATGCAGTCCGAAAATTGTGTTATCCGAGGAAAATTAAAGGGCGGAAAATCGGAAGAACTATCTAGTCGTCTGAATTTCTTTGTCGACTCCGAAGCGGCACTGGCCGATCGTTCCTGCTGCAAAAATATCTGAAGCAACCATCCCAATTCATCGGCAGTCCTAGCTTTGTTGACGCCATCTCCTAGCACAGCGTTTTTCCAGCCTAGGATGTCAACAAATGCGACAACCCGATCCTCATAGCGAAGCACTTCAGCGGCGAATTGACTCATCGGCTTCGCCCTCCCCGCCCCTCACCGCGTCAGCGGCTTGTACTTCATCCTGTGGTGGTTGACCGAATCCGCCCCCAGCCGCTTGATCTTGTCCTTTTCATAGTCCTCGAAATTGCCCTCGAACCATTCGACGTGGCTGTCGCCCTCGAAGGCGAGGATGTGGGTGGCGAGGCGGTCGAGGAACATGCGGTCGTGGGAAATGATCACGGCGCAGCCGGCGAAATCCTCCAGCGCTTCTTCGAGCGCGGCGAGGGTTTCGGTGTCGAGGTCGTTGGTCGGCTCGTCGAGCAAGAGGACGTTGGCGCCCGATTTCAGCATCTTGGCGAGGTGGACGCGGTTGCGCTGGCCGCCTGACAGGGAGCCGACCTTTTGCTGCTGGTCGCCGCCCTT
>JAHJQZ010000161.1 GCA_018818925.1 Alphaproteobacteria bacterium | reverse complement strand
TTGGCCAGCCGCCGGAGATCCGTCGGCAAATAATCCGTTCGCAACCTCACTGCTGATCCCATGGGCGAATCTCCTCTCGCCTCACAGAATCACACCATACCAAAATCCCAATGAGTCAGATCGTCTCGCCGTTGGTATCAGTCATCGAAAAGACCCAGTACATGGGCACGATGGTCGCCATTGAGGAGATCAATCAAGCGGGAGGAATCAACGGGCGGGAACTCGTGGCGACGACCTACGACCCCGCCTCGGACAACAATCTGTTTCGATCCTATTCGCGCAAGATGCTCGTGGAGGACGGGCTGAGCACGATTTTCGGTTGCTACAGCTCGTCGAGCCGCAGGGCCGTCCTGCCGATCGTCGAGCGCATGAACGGGCTGTTGTGGTACCCGACCCAGTACGAGGGGTTCGAGTGCTCGCCCAACGTCATCTATACCGGCGCCTCGTCCAACCAGAACAGCGTCGCGCTTGCCGACTACATCGCGACCAATTTTGGCCGTCGCGTCTATTTCGTCGGCGTCGACTACGTGTTCCCGCGCGAGACCAATCGTATCATGCGCCAGCTCCTTGTCGAACGCGGCTGCGAGGTCGTCGCCGAGATGTACGTGCCGACGCGCGCACGGCGCGAGGACTTTTTTCCCATCTTCAACGACATCAAGCAGCTCAGGCCGGACGCGATCTTTTCGACCGTGGTTGGCGATGCCACCGCACGCTTTTACCAGATGTATGCCGACCAGCATTTCTCGGCCAAGCAGATGCCGATCTTTTCGCTGACGACGACGGAATCGGAAAATCTCGCCATGGGCGCCGACGTCGCCGAGGACCATTTCACCGTCGCCGCCTATTTCCAGACCGTGGAAAGCGACCAGAACCAGGCCTTCGTCCGCCGGTGCCGCCTGCTTTACGGCGACGACATCAACACCAATGTCTGCATGGAGGCGGCCTATTATCAGGTGCATGTCTTCAAGAAGGCGCTCGAACTGGCCGGCAGCATGGACACCGACGTGCTACGACCGGCGCTCAAGGGCCTGGCGCTGGCGGCGCCGCAGGGGCCGGTGACCATCCATCAGCGCTGGCGCCATTCCAATGTCTGGTCGCGGGTTGGACGGGCCATGCGCAGCGGGCAATTCTCCATCGTGTCGCAATCGCGCTCGGCGGTGGAATGCGACCCGTTCTTCCTCAGGGCAAGTCAGGCATCGTGAGGCTGGATTGGAAAGCAAGGTCCTTGGGCGCCTGTCGCGCCTGTCCATCGCGCTGATCACGCTCCCCGATTCTCAGGCCGAGGTGCTGACACGGGTCCTGCAGCGCAGCCGCGCCGAAATCCGACGCTACTGGCCGTGTCCCCAGATTTTTGACACCGATGCCGATATCCTTGTCTGCGACTTCTTTCCCGGACTCGAGCGGCGCCTGCCGTGGAATCCGGGAGAGGCGAAAGCGGCCGTGGTTCTGGTCCTGCCCGGCGGCGGGCAACCGGATGCGGATGCCATCCACGCGGCGCTGCCGGATGGAATACTGACGCGCCCCATCCAGGAGAGCGCGGTGCTCCCGGTCGTTTCCATGGCCTGGGACCATTTCAGCTATCACAGGAGGCAGTCCGAACGCATCGACCAGCTTGACGAATCCATTCGCACCCTGAGGGAGATCGAGCGGGCCAAGACGATCCTGATGCAGGACAGAAAAATCAGCGAAGCCAACGCCTTCGAGGCATTGCGCAAGGAAGCGATGCGCCGACGGATCAAGGTGTCCGTCGTGGCCAAAACCATAATTGACGGCGCCAGCAACGACCGGTAACGTCTGTCACGGCCGCGGAACACACAGCGGCACCCTCCGGCAATAGCGCCGGCCAAATGCACGGCGACACAGCCTCACGTCAGACCTTGATTGGTCTCGTGAGGCTTTTTGTCATGCGCGAACGGAATTCTGAATCATGGTTCAAACGCTCGAGCATATTCTCGGTTTTGCCACCGAGCCGGGTTTTTCCGAAGCGATCCACGCGCTCTCTCATCGCGGCCGCGTCGAATACCTGACCGTTTCGCCAGACGAGATCGCCCGCCGCCGTTTCCGCCTCATGACGGATAGCGGCACCGATTGCGCCATCGTCCTGAGCCGCGCCGAGAAACTGGCCGACGGCGCCATTCTCAAGCTCGACGCCGACGGCGCCATCGTCGTGCGCATGAGCCATAGGACATGGCTGACGCTCGACGCGCCGAACAAGGCAACGGCGATGGAGCTCGGCTATTTCGCCGGCAATCTGCACTGGAAGGTCCGGTTCGGCGACGGGCTGATCCATATCGCCCTCGAAGGCCCGCTCAAGACCTATCTCGACCGGCTCGATGGGCTGATCACCAGCGGCAAGGCGATTCTGGTGGGCATACGCGATGAGCTCTGACGTTCTTGTCGACCTGTCGGCCTTCCAGCATGCCGACACCATGTTCCCGAGTGGCGCCGTCAGCTTTTCCTTCGGGCTGGAAGCGCTGGTCAACGCCGGCATCGTTGCGGGGCCGGATGACCTGGCGGGGTTCCTTACCGCCCAGTTGCGCGGGCGCTGGGCCGATCTCGACCGCCCCGCCCTCTGGCACGCCCATCGCGCCGGCGCCGATCTCGATGCCGTCGGCCGCCTCGACCGGCTTGTCGAGGCGCAAACGCTTGGCGCCGAGCAGCGCCTCGGATCAACACGCATGGGAGCGGCCTTTCTCGGCGTCCACGCCAAGCTGGGTTCGTCCCTGGCCGAAACCTATCGGCGCCGGATCGCCGAGGGCAGGGGTTGCGGCCATCTGCCGGTCATGCAGGGCATGGTCTGGCAGGCGCTGAGCTTTCCCCACGAGCGGGCGCTGCTCATGTCGGCGCACGGACTTTTGACGGGCATGCTCGGCACCGCCATTCGCCTGTCGGTCGCCGGCTATGTCGAGTCCCAGCGCCTTCACGCCGCGCTGCTGCCGGTCGTCGCCGAAATCCTTGAAACGCCGATCTGCGCCCCAAACGAGATGCGCGGCTTTTGTCCGCAGATCGAAATCGCCTCGATGATCCACGAAACGGACGATGCGCGTCTGTTCATGAACTAGCCAATCCGGAGACCAACATGCTCCTCACCCCGACCGAGCTCGAACGGCTGACGATCTACACCGCCGCTGAAATTGCCCGCAAGCGCCGAGCCCGCGGGCTCAAGCTCAACCATCCCGAGGCCGTGGCCTTCATCACCGACGAAATCCTCGAGGGCGCCCGCGACGGAAGGTCGGTGGCCGAGCTGATCGCCCATGGCTCGACCCTGCTCAGCACCGACGACGTCATGCATGGTGTCGCCGATCTCATCGCCATCATCCAGGTCGAACCAAATTTCCCCGACGGCACCAAGCTCGTGACGGTGCACGAACCGATCCGGCCGGGTCGGGTGGTCGCAAAAGGGCAGGCGCCGAGCGCAATCGATGTCGACGAAGGCGCAATCGAGATCAATGCCGGGCGTCGCAAGGCGACGATCAGGGTGACCAATACCGGCGACCGGCCGGTGCAGGTCGGCTCGCACTACCATTTCTTCGAAACCAACAGCGCCCTCGATTTCGTTCGGGCCGCCGCCTACGGCCTGAGGCTCGACATTCCCGCCGGCACCGCCGTGCGCTTCGAGCCGGGCGAGGCGAAAGAGGTGACGCTGACCGAGTTCGGCGGGACGCGGGAGCTTTTGGGACTGAACAATCTGACCAACGGCTCGGCCGATAGCGAAAACGACAAGCAAGTGGCCCTGAAGCGGGCCCGCGAACGCGGTTTCAAGGGAGCATAGATCGTGGCCGTAATGAGCAAATCCGAATACGCCAACATGTACGGGCCGACGACCGGCGACGCCGTGCGTCTCGGCGACACCAGCCTCTGGGCCGAGATCGAGCACGATTTCATCACGCCCGGCGACGAATGCCTGCACGGCGGCGGCAAGACCCTGCGCGACGGGCTCGGGCTGATCCCGGGCTGCGACAGCGCCATGGGTGCCCTCGACATGCTGTTGACCAATGCCACGGTGATCGATCCGGTCGTCGGCGTGGTCAAGGGCGATATCGGCATCAAGGACGGCAGGATCGTCGCCATCGGCAAGGCCGGCAATCCCGGCACCATGGACGGGGTGCATCCGAAGCTGATCTGCGGCGCCGCGACCACGGTGCGCGACGCCGAGGGATTGATCGCCACCCCCGGCGGCATCGACGTTCACGTCCATTTCGACAGCGCCCAATTGTGCGAACATGCCATCTCGGCCGGCATCACCACCCTGATGGGCGGCTCGCTCGGGCCGATCACGGTCGGCATCGATTGCGGCGGCCCGTTCAACCTCGGCAAGATGATCCAGGCTTCGGAAGCCTTTCCGCTCAATTTCGGCTTTCTGGGGCGCGGCAACACTTCGCGTCCGGGTTCGATCTACGACCAAGTGCTCGGCGGCGCCGTCGGCATGAAGATCCATGAGGACTGGGGGGCGATGCCCGCCGCCATCGACACCTGCCTGAGCGTTGCCGACGAACTCGATTTCCAGGTGCAGATCCATACCGACACGCTTAACGAATCCGGCTTTCTGGAAAACACACTGGCGGCGATCAAGGGCCGGACCATCCACATGTACCACACCGAGGGCGCCGGCGGCGGCCACGCCCCGGACATCATCCGCGTCGCCGGCGAGATGAACTGCCTGCCGTCCTCGACCAACCCGACCAATCCGTTCACGGTCAATACCTTCGACGAGCATCTCGACATGACCATGGTCTGTCATCATCTCAACCCGGCGATTCCGGAGGACGTGGCTTTCGCCGAGAGCCGCATCCGCGCCCAGACCATCGCCGCCGAAGACATCCTGCACGACCTCGGCGCCATCTCGATGCTCGGGTCGGACAGCCAGGGCATGGGGCGCATCCATGAGGTGATCACCCGCACCTGGCAGCTCGCCTCGAAGATGAAGGACCAGCGCGACCGGCTGGCCGGGGAGAAGACGAAAAAGGGCGATAACGAGCGCATCAAGCGCTACATCGCCAAATACACCATCAACGCCGCAAGAAGCTTCGGCATCGACGCCCATGTCGGCTCGCTCGAACCGGGCAAGCTCGCCGACGTAGTGCTGTGGCGCCCCGGCTTTTTCGGCATCAAGCCGGAACTGGTGGTCAAGGGCGGCTTCATCGCCTGGGGCGCCATGGGCGACTCGGCTGCGTCGCTGATGACCTGCGAGCCGGTGCGCATGCGGCCGCAATGGGGCGCTTTCGGCCAGGCGAGCAACGATACATCGGCGGTCTTCTGCCACCCCTCGGCCATCGCGGCCGACCTGGCCGGCAGATTGCGCGTCGACAAGACGCTGCTGCCCGCGACCGGCACGCGCCGGCTCACCAAGAAGGACATGCTGCACAACGACGCCTGTCCCGACATCCGTGTCGATCCGCAGACCTTCGATGTCTTCGTCGATGGCGCACTGGCCCGGTGCGAGCCGGCGGAAAAACTGCCGCTCGCCCAGCTCTACATGCTGAGGTGATCGCTTAATGATCGAAAAGACAGCATCGAAGGCGGAAGTGACGGGCCAGCCACGGCCGGCGGCGCGAATCGGCATCGGTGGGCCGGTCGGCTCGGGCAAGACCGCGCTGATCGAACGGCTGATCCCGGCCCTCGGCGCCCGCGGCATCGAACTCGCCGTCGTCACCAATGACCTCGTCACCAAGGAGGACGCGCTGCGCCTGCAGCGCTCCGGCCTCATCGACCCCGAACGCGTCGTCGCGGTCGAGGCCGGTGCCTGCCCGCACACCATCATCCGCGAGGACCCCTCGCTCAACATCGCCGCCGCCGACGGGCTGGCGGCGCGTTTTCCGACGGCCCATGCCATCCTGATCGAGAGCGGCGGCGACAATCTCGCCTCGACCTTCTCGCTCGACCTCGTCGATTACTGGCTGTTCGTCATCGACACCGGCGGCGGCGACGACATCCCGCGAAAGAAGGGACCGGGCATCGTCCGCTGCGATCTCCTTGTTATCAACAAGATCGATGTCGGCCCGATCGTCGGCGCCGATGTCGGGCTGATGCTGAAAGAGGCGACGGAAGTCAGGAACGGAAGGCCGGTGATCCTGACGGACTGCAAGTCCGGGTTCGGCATCGATCGCGTCATCGAGCGGCTGGTGCATGACGTGCTGTTCGTCGATGCTTGAACGAAGTCCGGCCCCACTCACCGACACCCCGGATATGTCCCGGCGCGGCCGGCTCGAACTCGGCTTTGCCCGGGCGCCGGACGGGCGAACCTATCTCGACCGGCAATTCGCCAGCTATCCCTTCCACATCTGCCGGCCGTTCTATCCCGATTTCGGGCCGGCGCGCGGCATGGCGACCGTCTATGTGCAATCGTGCTCCGGCGGGCTCTATTCGGGCGAACGCCTCGCAGCCGAAATCACCCTCGGACGCGGCGCCCGGGCACAGGTTACCACCCAAGCCTCGACCATTGTCCACAAGGGCACCTATGGCGCAGCCGGGCAGGTCTGCGCCATCGATGCCGGACCGGAAACGCTCGTCGAATACCTTCCCGATCCGGTCATCCTGTTTCCCGCCGCGCGGCTTGAGTCACGCTTGCGCGTCGCGCTCGATGCGACCGCCAGCGCCGTGCTGTTCGACAGCATGCTCGCCCATGATTTTCGCGGCAAGGGCGATGGCTTCGACCGGTTCGCCAACGAGATCGCCATCGTCGCGCCGGACGGGGAGCCTCTCGTCATCGACCGGTTCCGCATCACGGGCGACGATTTCCGTGCCGGCGGCATCGGCCGGATGGGCGGCTATGCCTGTCTCGGCAACGTCATCGCCGTCGCTCCGGGGGTCGAGACCGCCACGCTCATCGATGCGGCGCGCGCCGCTACGATGGGTCTGGGCGAAGGCAGCGTCGGCGTCTCGCGGCTGCCGTCGCTCCCCGGTTTCTCGGCGCGGATTCTCGCCCGGGACGCGGTGGCGATGAAAAACGCCATGTTGCGGCTCTGGGAGGTGTCCCGGACGCTGATCGCCGGCGCGCCGCCACGCCCGCGACGCAAATAGGCTTAGAAGGCGCGAGGATCGCGGCAATGCCTTGTTTTATCGATCTGATCCAATGCGACGCACTAAAAATGTGCAGGCGACCGAAATGCACTGTTGACGAGCACCTAATCGGTATGTAACGTTTACCTATCGTCGACAGGCGCATTGATTGCGCGTCGACGCGTCCCCCGGCAACAGCGCCGGACACATCCGCGGCGACACAGCCTCACGTCAGACCTTGATTGGTCTCGTGGGGTTTTTTGTCGTGCGCATTTCGGAAAAGGAACCTGGTGAAAATGCGCAGAAGAGACTTCATTCGCAACTCGGCCGCCGCGGCAGCAGGTCTGTCGCTTAGCATGCCGAGCATCCTGACCAAGACGGGCCTCTCGGCGCTGGCGGCCGAGGATGCGGTGCAGGCGGGCGTGCTGTTCTCCCTGACGGGCGGCCTGTCGATCATCGAGAAGTCGCTGGCGGACGCGACGCTGATGGCGATCGAGGAAATCAACGCCAATGGCGGCGTGCTCGGCAAGCCGATCAAGCCGATCCTTGAGGACGGCGCCTCCGATCCCAAGACCTATAACGAAAAGGCCTCCAAGCTCGTCATCCGCGACAAGGTGCCGACCGTGTTCGGCTCCTACACCTCGGCAAGCCGCAAGGCGGTGCTGCCGGTCTTCGAGAAGCGCAACAACCTTTATTTCTACCCGACCTATTACGAAGGCTACGAGTGCTCGAAGAACGTCGTCTATACCGGCGCCGTCCCGAACCAGCAGCTCTCCAACTACATCCCCTGGATCATCAACACGCTCGGCAAAAAGAAGTTCTTCATCGTCGGCTCGAACTACATCTATCCCAAGGAAATGGCCAAGGTCTGCAAGATCCTGATCGAGCAGAACGGCGGCGAATGGGTGGCCGACGAATATCTCGAACTCGGCCATTCCGAATGGGGCGCCATGGTCAAGAAAATCAAGGATTCCGGCTGCGACGTCGTCCTGTCCAACGTCGTCGGCGACAGTGTGGTGGCCTTCTACCGCGAGTACAAGAACCAGGGCCTTTCGTACGACAAGCTGCCGATCTGCGCCACCGTGACCTCGGAAATCGAGATCGCCGCCATGGGCGCCGAATACGCCGTGGGCAGCTTCACCTCCTTCCCGTATTTCCAGGCCATCGACACCGACATCAACAAGGCCTTCGTCGAGCGCTACCGCAAATACGTCAACGACCCCAAGGCGGTGACGCACCACGCCCTCGAGTCGAGCTATTTCCAGGTCTATTTGTGGGCCCAGGCGGTCGAGAAGGCCGGCGAGGCAACGCCGCAGGCGATCGTCGAGGCGGTCAAGGGCCAGGAATTCGACGCGCCGAACGGCCACGTCACCATCGCGCCGGAGAACCTGCACACCTGGCTGACGCCGCGCATCGCGCAATGGGGTGCCGACGGGCAGGGCACCATCATCGACGAATATCCCGAGCCGATCTTCCCGCTGCCCTATGTCGCCTATGGCGAGACCCAGGACAATCTGTTCTGCGCCGAAGCCGGCCTCGACACCTCCAAGCTCTAGCCCCACGGGGCGACCGGTCCGGGACGCGTTCCCGGACCGGCCGGATGGCGCGACACCCGTTGCGATCCGGCGCCTTGATCGCAAATCCGAACCGGAAAGACCGACATGGCCGACACGATCTTCATCGGACTATCCCTGGCGTCGATCCTTTTGCTGGTGGCGCTTGGTCTGACCATCACCTACGGGGCCATGGGCGTGATCAACATGGCGCATGGCGAACTGGTGATGATCGGCGCCTACACCGCCGTCATGGCCGCCATCTATCTCAAACTCAACATGATCCTCGCCATTCCGCTGGCCTTTCTCGTGGCAGCGGGGCTCGGCCTATTGATCGAGCGCCTGGTCATTCGCCATCTCTACGGTCGCATCCTCGACACGCTTCTGGCGACCTGGGGCATTTCGCTGCTCCTGCAGCAGGCGATCCGGCTCGAATTCGGGCTGAGCTTTATCAACATCCATGTCGAGGGCCTCGGCTCGGGCTTGCAGAACCTGTCGGTGCCCGAATTCCTCAACCAGGCCTACGATCTCGGCGGCTTCACGGTCCAGCCCTATCGCAGCTTCATCATTGTGGTGACCATCGCGCTTGCGGCCCTGACCTGGTTCCTCATGTACAAAACGCGCATCGGCATCCAGGTGCGCGCCATCATGCGCAATCCGCAAATGGCCGCCGCCTTCGGCATCGACGTGCGGCAGGTCTCGGCCCTGACCTTCGCCTACGGCTCGGGGCTGGCGGGCGTCGCCGGCGTCATGCTGGCCGGCTTCAAGACCGTATCGCCGGACATGGGCTCTTCGCTGGTCGTCGACGGCTTTCTCGTCGTCGTCATGGGCGGCGTCGGTTCGCTGCTCGGCTCGGCCGCCGCCGCCGGGCTGCTCGGCGAGATCAACGGCATCATCGCCATGGTCACCAACGACATCTTTGCCCGCGCCGTGGTTTTCGCCCTGGTGATCGCCGTCATCATGTGGCGCCCGAACGGCCTGTTCTCCTTCAAGGGTCGGTAAGATGAACCAGCGCTTTTTCGATCGCCACCGCATCGCCGAGATCGCCGTCTACCTGGCCTTCATCGCCGTGGTTCTGGCGATGCCCGCCTTCATCGACGAGTTCACGCTCAATCGGTTCTCCAAATATCTCGTTTACGGCATGCTCGGCATCGCCATCGCCCTGAGCTGGGGCTATGCCGGCATCCTCAATCTCGGGCAGGGACTGTTCTTCGGACTTGGCGCCTACATGGTCGCCACGTCCCTCAAGCTGCAAAGCTACACCTCGCTGCAGCAGGGCTCGGACACGCCGGTGCCGGACTTCATGCTGTGGAACGCCCAACCCGGCGCCCCGACCGATCTGTGCTGCATCACCGACGGGTCTTTCCTGTGGCTGCCGTTCCAGGCGCAATGGTTCGGCATCGCCATGGCGATCGTCTTGCCGACGCTTGTTGCCTTTCTGGTCGGCTCGGCCATTTTCCGCCTGCGCATTTCGGGCGTCTATGTCGCCATCATCACCCTGGCGCTCGTGCTGCTCGTCCGGCCGCTGATCATCGAGTTCCAGCCGGTCACCAACGGCTTCAACGGTTTGACCGACCTCGGCTGGCTCACTTTCGGCGGGTTCGAGTTCGATCCCTATCTTGTCGAGACCTATTATGTCATCGCCATCCCGACCGTCCTGGTCCTGCTCGGCGCCCGCTGGCTGGTCGCCACCCGCGCCGGCCTCATCCTGCAGGCGACGCGCGACGACGCCAACCGCGCCCGCTATCTCGGCTTTTCGGTCGCCGCCTATCAGGTTTTCTTCTTTTCGGTTTCGGCTGCCATCGCCGGTTTTGCCGGCATGCTCTACGTCGTCGCCTCCGAATTCGCCTCGCCGACTTTCATGGACATCGCCTTTTCCATCTCGATGCTGGTCTGGGCGGCGGTCGGTGGGCGGCGCTCGCTGCTCGGCGCCTGCATCGGCGCCATCCTGATCAATTCGATCTCGGCCGCGGCGAGCGAGACCGAAATGCTGCAGGAGGCCTGGAAGGCGATCCTCGGACTCATCTTCATCCTCGGCGTCCTGTTCCTGCCGCGCGGCCTCGCCGGGCTCGGGCACGATTTTATCGAATGGCTGCCGCTCGGCCGGCGTGGCGCGACCCGTCCGCAAAACGGCAATGCCGGTTCTGAACCAGCGGAATAGGAGGCGCGAAATGGCGGAATCAGCCCTCACCATCGACGGCATCACGGTCAGTTTCGACGGTTTCAAGGCGGTCGACGGTGTCTCGATGGTCATCGAGGACGGCGAATTGCGGGTGCTGATCGGCGCCAATGGCGCCGGCAAGACCACGCTCATGGACCTCATCTCGGGCAAGACCAAGTCGACCGACGGCACGGTTTACCTTTTTGACGAGGACATCACCAACAAGCAGGAATTCGAGATCGCCCGCGCCGGCATCGGCCGCAAGTTCCAGATTCCGAGCGTTTTTCGCGACCTGACCGTCCGGGAAAACCTGTCGGTCGCCGCGACGCCGTCGCCGAACGTGTCGCGCAATCTCGGCTTCGGCCTTCCGGCGGATGCCCGCGACAAGCTCGGCGAGATCATCGAACTGACCGCGCTCGGCGATGTGCTTTCCAAGCGTGCCGGCGATCTCAGCCACGGCCAGGTGCAATGGCTCGAACTCGGCATGATCATCGTCCAGAACGCCCGCGTCATCCTGCTCGACGAGCCGACCGCCGGCATGACGCAGGGCGAGACCCGCAAGACCTCCGAAATCATCAACCGCCTCAAGGGCCAGCACACCATTCTCGTGGTCGAGCACGACATGTCGTTCGTGCGCGAGATCGCCGAGAAGATCACCGTCATGCACCTCGGCAAGGTGCTGGCCGAGGGTCCGATCGCCGATATCGAGGCCAATGCCGCGGTGCGGGCGGCCTATCTCGGCAAGGGAGGTATTCATTGATGCTGTCCCTGGAGCACCTGCATTCCTATTACGGGCGCAGCCATGCCCTGCACGGCATTTCCCTCGGGCTCGAAAAGGGCGGGTTCCTTGCCGTACTCGGCCGCAACGGCGTCGGCAAGACCACGCTTTTGCGCTCGATCATGGGCCTCACGGACAGGATCACCGGC
>JAHJQZ010000160.1 GCA_018818925.1 Alphaproteobacteria bacterium | reverse complement strand
GATCCAGCCGAAAAACCCGGTGCGCGGCATCGGCAGGTTGAGTTCCGCCGGTGGCCCACCAAAAGGAAGATCCGGCTTGCGGATCACCGAATCGATGGCCTCGAGCGCCGTTCGCGGCTCGGCCGGCGGCGCGCCGTCGGACGCGCAGTTGACAACGATGATATTGGTCTGGTCGCGAACCAGGGCCCGCAATTCGGGCGGCAGGGTCACGACGTCGGCGCCGATATTGGCCAGGATTTCGGCATCCCCGGCATTGAGTGGCTTCGGGGCATGCGCTTCGACCGAACAGGCGTCCGGCGCGCCGTCGAGCACAGCGCCGCCGGTCGCCGGAAAGCTGAAGGCGACATAATAGTCGGGATCGGTGACCTCGATCTCGAGTTCGCGCTCGATGGCATAAGGCGCGCTCGGGTGCACGGCAAATTCAAGCACCACCCTGCCCTGGTCCATACGCATGCCGGGCGCGCCTGCGGAGCGCAGGATCAGGTCTGTCTCGCCCTCGCCGGCAAAGGTGTAGTATTGGAATGGACCGAGCGCCATGACGTTTTCGTCGGCGAGGTCCCGCAGTTCAGCCTCATCGATCGTGCCGTCGCCGTCGACATCGAGCCCCTGCGTCACCCAGGACGAGAAGGCTTCGTCGAAGATCCAGCGGTGTCGGATTTCGGCCAGTCGCCCCTCCGCGTCGAACACCAGCCGCGCCGTCGAATCGATGAAGATATGCGGATGCGCGATGCCAGTGCCCGTGCCCGAGACCAGAGCGAGCACGGACAGCAGGACGATGCCGACGAAGTGGCGCATGAAGAGCCTCCGGGACCGCAAGGTTAGCGCAGGGGACGCGCGTCGAACCACAAGACCAGATGATCGATCAGCGCCCGTACCTTGCCGGCAAGATGCCGCCTGTGGGCATAGACGGCATGAAGGCCCGGCGGCGGCGGCATGTGGCCGACGAGCACCCTTGCAAGTGACCCGGCGGCGATGAAGGGTTCGGCGACATAATCGGGCACAACGGCGAAACCGAGGCCAGCCGCCGCCGCCGCCGCCCCGGCGGCCGGCGAATTGACCTTGACCCGACCGCTCACCGGCACAGTCAGCGGTTTGCCGGCATCGACGAACCGCCAATTGGAATGATTGGAAAGGTTGGTGTCGATGATCGCCGGCAGGCCGCGCAGCGCGGCGGGATGATCCGGCGCGCCGAGCCGGGCGATCAGCGCCGGCGCGGCGCAGACGCTGACATGGATATCGGCGATGCGCCGGGCGATCAGGGTCGAATCGGGCAGAGAGGAAATGCGCAAGGCCACGTCGATCCCCTCGTCGACAAGGTCGACGAAGCGATCTTCGAGCCGCAGGTCGATGCTGACGTCGGGATTGTCGGCCAAAAAGGCGAACAGCGCCTGCGACAGCGTCGATTCGCCGAGATTGCGCGGCGCCGACACCCGCAGCAGCCCGCGCGGCTCGGCGGTCTGGTGGGTGATGGCGGCGTCGAGATCGTCGAGCTGCATGAGGATCTGGCCGATCTCGCGGTAATAGGCTTCGCCCGCCTCGGTCAGGCTCAGCGTCCGCGTCGTGCGGTTCATCAGCCTGACGCCGAGTTCGTCCTCGAGATCGGTGACATATTTCGATAGCAGCGCCTTGGAACGCCCGTGCTCGCGCGCCGCCGCCGAAAATCCGCCTGCCTCGAAAACCTGGACGAAAGCGCGCAGACGCGCCAAATCCTGTGCCATTCGCCGTTCGCTCCGCCAGGGGCCGCAGTTTCCGCACGAGCCCGCCTGCAACCCGGTCATGCTTAGTCGAGGCCACAAGGTTGAACAAGCACCCCCGATTGTCGGGAATATGCCAAACAATAGGCTGGGCATGCGTGGCGCTTGCCGGAAAAATGTCTTATTTTCGCAGCGCAAATGTCGTGGAACCCGGAAAAGACACTGGTTTTTCGCCTCATCGCCGCCGGCCATATGGTCCGCCGCGCGGTGCAGGCACCGCTCGAAGCGTTCCGCTTGAAGCCGGGCGACGATGCCATCCTGATCGCCCTCAGCGTCTTGCCGGACCTCACGGTCGACGACCTTCTGGCCGCGACTGGTCTCAATGTCGCCGAACTGGCGCGGCGCCTGAGACACATGGAAGCGCTCGGCCTGGTGGAGACGACCCAAGCCGAGGTGGTGCTGACCGCTTCTGGAACGCGGCTCGCCGCCTCGCTGATGGCGCTGTGGCAGGACATAGACGAGATCGTAGCCGCCAATGTCGCCGGCCCGGTGGCACGCAACATGCGCAAGTCCCTCAAGCGCATCGCCGAGTCGCTGGCGCCCGAAGTACCGGTCGCCATCGACCCCGACGCCTAAGCCGGACCCGGCGTCACCGACTTCATTGAAAAGACCAGCGAAAGTGCCTATCTGTGGCCGCGATCGCACGGGTGGGCGAAGCATGACGGGCAAACGATCCGTTGGCGCCGGGTCCCACGGCAAAGAAAGGGATCGGCGATGGTCCAGATGATCAACGCGCTCACACCGATCGATGCGGCCCGCGCCGAATTGGCGGCAGCCTACGACCTCAGGTTCACGCCGGCGATCAGGACGGCCACTGATTCCGTCTATGAGCGGGTCAAGGACCGCATCCCCGAGGTCGAATGGCCGTTCTTCGCGCCGCTGGTCTTCGCCATCAACCGGCTGAAGAAGGAGAAGGACGCGATCATCCTCGCCCACAACTATCAGACGCCGCAAATCTATCATGGCGTTGCCGACGTGACTGGCGACAGCCTGCAGCTCGCCATCGAGGCGACGAGAGTCAGTCAATCGGTGATCGTCCAGTGCGGCGTCCATTTCATGGCCGAGACCTCCAAGATCCTCAACCCCGACAAGACGGTGCTCATTCCCGACAGCCGCGCCGGCTGCTCGCTCGCCGCCTCGATCTCGCCCGAGGACGTTCTGGCCATGCGGGCGCAATATCCGGGCGCGCCGGTCGTCACCTATGTCAACACTTCGGCTGCGGTGAAGGCGGTCTCGGACGTGTGCTGCACCTCCTCGAACGCCCTCGACATCGTCGAAAAGGTCGAAGGCAGCCAGGTCATCATGATCCCGGACCAGTATCTGGCCCGAAATACCGCCAAAAAGACGAAAAAGAAGATCGTCACCTGGGCCGGCGCCTGCGAGGTGCACGAGACTTTCACCGCCGCCGATATCGCCGAACTGCGTTCGGCCTATCCGGGCGCCAGGATCATCGCCCATCCCGAATGTCCGCCCGAGGTCATTGCGGCCGTCGATTTTTCCGGCTCGACCGCCGGCATGATCGACTGGGTCAAGACCGAAAGGCCGGCTCGCGTCGTCATGGTCACCGAATGCTCAATGTCGGACAATGTGGCGCTCGAGACCGAGGGCGTCGAATTCCTGAGGGGCTGCAATCTCTGCCCGCACATGAAGCGCATCAATCTCGAGAACATCCTGTGGTCGCTGCACACCATGACCGAGGAGGTCACAGTTGCCGAGGAGCATATCGCGCCGGCCCGCGCCGCCATCGAGAAGATGATCGCGCTGAGCCGCAAGGGCGACTGAGGCCGTTCCCGCCATTGACCCCGATCAAGGCGAGGCATTCTGCCACAGGGCATAGCACCCTCATGGACAAGGCCATCGCCCGCTATGCCGAATTGCGCGTGCCGCGCTATACGAGCTATCCGACCGCGCCCTATTTCGATCCGGCGGCGGACGATGCTGGTCATCGCGGCTGGCTCGACGGCCTCGATCCCGCCGCGCCGGTGTCGCTCTATCTGCATGTGCCGTTCTGCAAAAAAGTGTGCTGGTACTGCGCCTGCAACATGAAGCTCGCCGCCCGCGAGGCACCAGTGCGCGCCTATGGCAAGGCGCTGGAAAAAGAGATCGCCTTGGTCGCCAAGGCCTTACCGGCCCGGCTCGCCGTCTCGCACGTGCATTGGGGCGGCGGCACGCCGACGGCCATGCCGATGGACGCGCTCGCCGAACTGATGGGCGCCCTGCGCTTTCATTTCGAGGTCCGGCCCGGCGCCGAGATCGCCTTCGAGCTCGATCCACGCACCTTCAAGCCCGAGTTCGCCGCCCACCTCGCCGAATTCGGCGCCACCCGCGCCTCGCTCGGCGTGCAGGAATTCGATGCCAAGGTGCAGGAGACCGTCAACCGCATCCAGCCCTTCGAGGTGGTCAAAAGGACGGTCGACGCCCTGCGGGACGCCGGCATCGGGGCGATCAATTTCGACCTCATGTACGGGCTGCCGCACCAGACGCGCGAAACCATCGCCCGCTCGGTCGAACAGACCCTGACCTTGCGGCCCGATCGCATCGCCCTGTTCGGCTATGCCCATGTGCCGTGGATGGCCAAGAACCAGCGCCTTATCCCCGAGGAGGCCTTGCCCGGCGCCTCCGAGCGATTCGACCAGGCCGAACGCGCCGCCGAAGCGCTCACCGATGCCGGCTATATCCGCATTGGGCTCGACCATTTCGCCCTGCCCGGCGACGAGATGGTGAAGGCGCTGGCGGAAGGGCGCCTCAAGCGCAATTTCCAGGGCTATACCGTCGACGATGCCGAAACGTTGATCGGGCTCGGCGCCACCTCGATTTCCGCCCTGCCCGAGTCTTATGTCCAGAACATCGCCGAAACCGGCGCCTGGTCGCGCGCCATCGATGCCGGACGCCTGCCGACCGGCAGGACCCGCGCCCTCACCGCCGAGGACCGGCTGCGCCGGGCCGTGATCGAGCGGCTGATGTGCGATTTGACCGTCGATGTCGCCGACATCGCCACACGGCACGGCGTCGCGCCCGAAACCTTCGCGCCCGAACTCGACCGTGCCTCGGCCTTTGTCGCCGAGGGCCTTGCGACGCGCGACGGCTCTGTCCTTTCGGTCACCGAGCGCGGTCGCCCGGCCTTGCGGGTCGTCGCCGCCCTGTTCGATGCCTATCTGCCGGCCCAGCAGACCGAAAAACGCCACGCCGCGGCGGTGTAGCGACCATTCGACCCGGCTCGCGGACGATTTGCTCTTTGGCCGAAAGGCGTTAGTGTCACGACCCGCGGCCGCACGCGGCGCGCCGGCTAAGGACCCATCCATGCCCGTTTTCGACAATACCCTCAACGCCGACGGCGCCCTGATCGTCGGCGCCGGCCTTGCCGGCCTGTTCTGCGCCCTCAAGTTGGCGCCGCGTCCGGTGACGGTGCTCGCCTCCAAGCCGCTCGGCGCCGGTGCCTCCTCGGTCTGGGCGCAGGGCGGCATCGCCGCCGCCGTCGGCAAGGGCGACAGCCCGCATGCCCATGCCATCGACACCGGCATTGCCGGCGCCGGCATCGTCGACATGCAGGTCGCCGAACTGGTCGCCGCGGAAGCGGCGGCCCGCATCGAGGACCTCGCGCGCTGGGGCACGCCGTTCGATCGCGGTCCCGACGGCGGCTACGTGCTTTCGCGCGAGGCGGCCCATTCGCACAAGCGCGTCGTCCGCGTTTCCGGCGACCGGGCCGGCGCCGAAATCATGGCCGCCATTATCGAGATGGTGCGCAAGACCCCCTCGATCCGGGTGGTCGAGGGCATCACCGCCGCCGAGCTGGCCCGCGCCGACGGGCGCGTCGTCGGCGTGTTCGGCAGAAAGCTCGGCGACCGCTATGGCGAGCCGGTGCTGGTCCGGGCCCGCGCCATTGTTCTCGCCGCCGGGGGTCTCGGCGGTCTTTACGCCGTCACCACCAACCCGCCCGGCATTCGCGGCCATGCCATGGGCATGGCGGCCCGCGCCGGCGCCGTCATCGGCGATCCCGAATTCGTGCAATTCCACCCCACGGCCATCCTGACCGACCGCGACCCGGCCCCACTCGCCACCGAGGCGCTGCGTGGCGAGGGCGCCATTCTCATCAACGATCTCGGCGAGCGCTTCATGCTCAAGGTGCACAAGGACGCCGAACTCGCCCCGCGCGACGTCGTCGCCCGCGCCAATTTCCGTGAGATCCAGGCCGGACGGAAGGTGTTCCTCGACACCCGCCAGGCGCTCGGCACCCGCATTCTCAGCGAATTCCCCACCGTTGCCGACTATTGCCGCGCGGCCGGCATCGACCCGGTTGCCGAACCGATCCCGGTGACGCCGGCGGCGCATTACCACATGGGCGGCGTCAAGGTCGACGAGACCGGACGGTCCTCGCTTCCCGGCCTCTGGGTCTGCGGCGAGGCCTCATGCACCGGCCTGCACGGCGCCAACCGCCTCGCCTCCAACTCGCTGCTCGAAGCCACGGTCTACGCCGCCCGCATCGCCGACGACATATCCGGCCTCGAACCGGTCAGGCACCCGCTTTCGCCCTTCGAAGGCATCGCCTGGGACGAGCAGAAGGGCGAAGCCGTGGAAGAGCGGTTGCGCAATCTCGATGCCGTCAAGAATCTGAGGCAGGTCATGTCCGACCATGTCGGGGTCGAGCGCAGCGCCGAGGGGCTCAGGACGGCCCTCCGGCGTATCGCCGAGATCGAAGACCTCGCCCAGGGCGTCACCCTCAGCTTTCTCAACATGACCAGCTCGGCAACGCTGGTTGCCGCCGCTGCCCTCAGGCGCACCGAAAGCCGCGGCGGCCACTACCGCACCGACTTCCCGGAAACCGACGACGTCAACTGGCATGCGCATACGCAGATGACGCTGGACGAGGCGCTGGAGATTCGCAAAGCGAGTAGTGAATGGTGAATGGTGAATGGTGAATGGTGAATGGTGAAACTGTGTACGGCGCGAGCCCACCACTTCACCATTCACCACTTCACTCTTCACCCAGAAGATACTCCGCCACCGCCTGCAGATCCTCGTCGGTCCATTTCGCCGTCGAATTCTCGATGACCTCGCCCATGGCGCCGCCGAGAATGTCGAAACCGGGGGTGAAGCCGGTGGTCAGTGCCTCGATGAGCATTGCCTTGTCATAACCCTCCGCGACGAGCCGCTCGCTTGTGATCCCCGGCACGTTGCCGGCCGGGCCGCCGGAACTGCCGGCGAGAGGATGGGAGGTATCCGGTCCACCGAGGGCGTTGCGCGGTGTGTGGCAGGAAACGCAATGCGCCGGGCCTTCGACGAGATACTTGCCGCGGTTCCAAAGCTTCGAGCGCGCCGGATCGGGCGCGAAGCGCTTCGGCGTAAAAAACAGGTTCTTCCAGCCGGCAAGGATCGGCCGGACGTTGAACGGAAAGCCGACCTCGTGCGCGATCGACGGTTCGGCGATCGGCTCCAGCGCCATCAGCGCCGCATAAAGATCGGCGATCTCCTCATCGCTCATCAGCGTGTAGCTGTCATAGGGGAAGGCCGGATAGAGATGGTTCATGAAACCAGGGCCTTCGCCGTCGCTCAAAGCCCTGGAGAAATCGGCCAGCGTCCACCCGCCGATGCCGTGGTCGGGGTCGGGCGTGATGTTGGGCGCAAAAAAGCTGCCGAACGGCGTCCTGAGCGCCGGGCCGCCCGAGAATGGCGCCTTGCCCGCCTTGGCGTCGGTGTGGCAGGCGACGCAATCGCCAAGCACCAGCAGGTAGGCGCCGCGCGTGGCATCGCCGACGAGGGTCAGGTCGCGCGCCGGGCCGTTGACCGGCTTGAGGAAATAAAGGGCGAGACCGAGGCCGATCACCGCCAGGATACCGATCGCAATCAGCCAAATCCGCATCGTTCCGCCTCCGTTGCCGCCCGTCCGGCGCCGACGCGACTATTCCGAATCCAGACCGGTTTGGCTACTGACGCTTTTGCGAGGCGGTCAATTGGTTGCCAGAACCGCCTCGACCTCGGCGCGCGTCGGCGGCACGCAGCCGGCATGGGCGCAGTTGAGCCCGGCCGTCACCGCTCCGAAGCGCAGCATTTCGCCAAGCCTTGCGGCGGGAAGGGCGACCAGCGCCGCGGGGCTCAGGGCATTCCACCCGCCAAGAATGGTCAATATGCCCGCCATCAGGCTGTCGCCGGCCCCGACCGTGTCGCCGAACACTGGGGGCCGGTAAGCCTCGGCGGCGCCTTGGGCCGACCGGGTGAAGGCGCGCGAGCCGGCCTCGCCATAGGTCACCACCACCAGCGCGCAGTTCGGCCGCGACAACAGGTCGGCGACGTGGGTCTCAACGCTCTTTTCGCCGTCGAGATAGGCGAGATCCTCGTCGGAGAGCTTGATGAGATTGACCTTGTCGAAGAAAAGATCGAGCCGCGCCCGGTAGGCGTCGAAATCAGAGACCAGCGTCGGGCGGACATTGGGATCCATGGTGATGAGCGCGCCTTTTCGCGCCGCCGCATCGGCAACCTCGAGCCAGGCCGTCGCGTCCTCATCGAGAATGGCGCAGAAGCCGCCGATCTGGAACAGGTCGAGCTTTTCGGGCAGAGCCGCGACGAGACTGTCGCGGGTGAAGGCACGGTCGGCCTCGCGGTAGAACCGGTAGCTCGCCTTGCCGCGCTCATCGAGCGTGGCGACCGCCAGGGTCGAGGGTGCCGCGACGCGGTTCCCGATGAGCGGCGTGACGCCGGCCGAGAGGAGCGGCGCCATCAGCATGTCGCCGAAGCTGTCGGTCGAGATCGGGCACAGAAAGCCGGCATCGTTGCCGAGCCTGGCCAGAGCGATGGCGCAGTTGAAGGGCGAGCCGCCGGCAAGCGCTTCGAACAGGCGCCGCCCGTCCTTGCCGACCGGCTGAGAGACGAGATCGATCAGGCTTTCGCCGCCGACAACGAACATGAAATCCTCCACACCAATCCGCGCGGAGGTCTAGCGCAGTGAAACCATCACGCCAAGCGGTTGAACGTCGCGGTCGCCGAAAGGCGGGCTATTTCGCCGTCCAGCCGCCATCCACCGCGATGGTCGTTCCGGTGATCGAGCGGGCCATGTCGCCGCACAGATAGACCGCGAGCGCCCCGATCTCCTCGGGCTGGACAAAACGCCTGGTCGGCTGCGGCGCGAGCATGATGGTGCGGATCACCTCCTCGCGGCCGAGCCCGTGCTGGCGCATCTGCTCCTCGAGCTGGCGCTCGACCAGGGGCGTCCACACATAGCCCGGACAGATGGCGTTGACCGTGATGCCCAGCTCCGCCACCTCGAGCGCCACCGCCCTGGTCAGCCCGACAAGCGCGTGCTTGGTCGCCACATAGGCGGATTTGTAGGGGGCGCCGCGCAGGCCGTGCACGGCGGCAATGTTGATGATCCGCCCCCATTGCCTTTGCTTCATGCCCGGAAGGACGGCGCGGATAGCCTGGAAGGCACCATCGAGGCTGATGGTGCGGATGCGGTTCCAGTCCTCGATGGGAAAATCCTCGACCGGCGCCACCTTCTGGACGCCGGCATTGTTGACAAGAACATCCAGGGCGCCGAACTGGGCGATCGCTTCCTCGACGATCCGGGCGCTGGCCGAGGCGTCGCCGAGATCGGCCTCGAAATACCTGACCTCCGGCGCGCCGGCGTCGGCGACCGCGTTGAGAATCGATTCGACCGCCGCCGCCGGTTCGTAGCTGTTGACCCCAACCCGCCAGCCCATCGCCCCGAAAGCCTTGGCGATCGCCAGTCCGATGCCGCTGGTCGACCCGGTGATCAACACCGCTCGTGTCGTCTCGCCCATGCCTTGCCCCTCCCGGCCATACCTTATCGCGCCAAGCCTAGCCTATTCCCGGCAGGTCGTCAGTCGGGCGCAAACATTAGCCCAACCGCTGGACAGACGCGACGCGCAGTGTAATCTGCTTGTCAATCGCAGGGCTAAAATTGCGTCACGAAATCAAGAATTTCATGCACTACGGGAGGATATCTGGCATGGATCGTCGTTCATTCTTCAAACGGGCCGGTGTTGCCGCTGCGGGAGCCGCGGGAGCGACGACCCTGGCCGCCCCGGCCATCGCCCAGTCGCTGCCGAGCGTTACCTGGCGGCTGGCTTCGGCCTTCCCCAAATCGCTCGACAACCTATACGGCACGGCCGAACTTTTCTGCAAACTGGTTTCCGAAGCCACCGACGGCAATTTCACCATCCAGCCCTTCGCGGCGGGTGAAATCGTCCCCGGCGGCGCGGCGCCGCTCGATGCCGTCTCGACCGGCACCGTCGAAATGGCCCATACGGCATCCTATTATTCCTGGGGCAAGGATCCGACTTTCGCGCTCGCCACCGGCGTGCCCTTCGGTCTTAATGCCCGCATGCAGAACTCCTGGCTCTTTCAGGGTGGCGGCAACGACCTGCTCAACGCCTTTTACGCCAAGCATGGCCTGTTCGCGTTGCCGGGCGGCAATACCGGCGTGCAGATGGGCGGCTGGTTCCGCAAGGAGATCAACGCGCTCTCCGACATGGAAGGGCTGAAGTTCCGCATCGCCGGCCTCGCCGGTGCCGTGCTCGAACGCGTTGGCGTCGTGCCGCAGCAGATCGCTGCCGCCGACATCTATCCGGCCCTCGAAAAGGGCACGATCGACGCCACCGAATTCGTCGGTCCCTATGACGATCTCAGGCTCGGCTTCATCAAGGTCGCGCCGTATTACTATTATCCGGCCTTCTGGGAAGCCGGCTCGTCGCTGCACTTCATGTTCCAGCTCGAAAAGTACAACGAGCTGACGCCGGCCTATAAGAGCGTGGTCGAGGCCGCCTCGCGCACCGCCAATGCCAACATGCTCGAGCGCTACGACGCCGCCAATCCGGACGCGATCCGCACCCTTGTCGCCGACGGCACCATCCTGAGGCCATTCAGCAAGGAAATCCTAGAGGCCAGCTTCGAGGCCGCCAACGCGGTCTATGCCGACCTGACCGCCAAGAACGCCGACTTCAAGGGCGTTTACGACTCGATGGCCGACTATCGCGCCAAGGCCTATTTGTGGTTCCAGATCGCCGAGTACAATTTCGACACCTTCATGATGGTCCAGCAGCGCGCCGGCAAGCTTTAGGCGCGTCTGCCACGACATCTAGAAAAATGAGGACCCCGGGGCCGCCGCTCCGGGGTTTTTCGTCGGGTCGGGTCGTCGCAAGACTGCGGCGCCCGCGACCGCCACCGAACGCCGGCATACCCCCGTCCGAAATCAAAAGCTCGGCGGCTGGCTGAGGTCCGTTCCCCCGCCATCCTCCGGGTCCGCAACATTTGCTGGCGCCGCCGGCTCACCGAACGAGGGCGGCGCGCCGTCGAGACCGAACGGCGGCAGGCCGAGCGCGTCGGATTGCTCCTCGGCGCCGCCCAGGGGCGGCAGCGACAGACCGCCGCCACCAAAGCCCGGCACGACGATTTCGATCGAGTTCGGATCGACCTGCACCCGTTCCTCGCGATAGTGCATCACAAGGCCGGGAAAGGCGATGACCACGCCGACCATGATGACCTGGATGAGCACGAAGGGCACGGCGCCCCAATAGATCTGCCCGGTGGTCACCGGCGCGATTTCCTTTTTGGTGATGCGGTCGAGATAGGGCAGGCGCGGCGCCACCGATCTCAGGTAGAACAGCGAAAAGCCGAAGGGCGGATGCATGAAGCTCGTCTGCATGTTGACGCCTAAAAGGATGCCGAACCAGATCAGGTCGATGCCGAGCTTGTCGGCCACCGGCGCCAAGAGCGGCACGATGATGAAAGCCAGCTCGAAGAAATCGAGAAAGAAGGCGAGAAAGAACACCAGCGCGTTGACAATGATCAGGAAGCCGAGCGTGCCGCCCGGCACGCCGGTCAGCAATTCCTCGACCCAGATATGGCCGTTGACGCCGTAAAAGGTCAGCGAGAAGACGCGGGCGCCAATAAGGATGAACATCACGAAGCTCGCCAGGCGCGTCGTCGTCTTGAGGGCCTGCCGAACCACGTCCATCGACAGCTTGCGCTTCATCGCCGACAGGACGAGCGCGCCGGCCGCGCCCATGGCGCCGCCTTCCGTCGGCGTGGCGATACCGAGAAAGATCGTGCCGAGCACCAGAAAGATCAGCGCCAGCGGCGGCACGAGAACCACGACCACGGTACGGGCGAGCCGGCTCAACGTGTTGAGGTTCAGCGCCCTGTCGAGCAGGGCGTAGACATAGGCGAGGGCCACGGCGGCGGTGAGCGACCAGATGCCGGCATTCTCGCCCAGCGACGGCAACCAGAGCTGATTGAGCAGGAATGCCAGCGCAATGGTCGCCGCGCCGAGCACGAAGAGCGATTTCACCCCACCGCCAAGGGCGCGGGCCTCGGCCGGCAGGGCAGGCGCCACCTTGGGAAGAAACGTGCTCATCAAGAAGACGTAGCCGAGATAGAGCCCGGTCAAAACGATGGCCGGGTAGATGGCGCCGGCATACATGTCGCCGACCGAACGGCCGAGCTGGTCGGCCAGAACGATGAGCACGATCGAGGGCGGAATGATCTGGGCCAGGGTGCCCGAGGCGGCGATGACGCCGGTCGCCAGGCGCCGGTCATAGCCGTAGCGCAGCATGATCGGCAGCGAAATCAGACCCATCGAGATCACCGAGGCGGCGACCACGCCTGTCGTCGCCGCGAGCAGCGCCCCGACCAGCACCACCGCATAGGCAAGGCCGCCGCGAACGGGCCCGAACAATTGCCCGATCGTGTCGAGCAGGTCCTCGGCCATGCCGGATCGTTCAAGGATGAGGCCCATGAAGGTGAAAAAGGGGATGGCGAGCATGGTCTCGTTGCTCATGATCCCCCAGAACCGGTCGGGCAGCGCCTGCAGCAGCGGCCAGAACAGGGTGATCTCACCGTTCGAATAGGGCGCCAGTTCGACGCCGATGACGAAGAACAGCAGTCCGTTGGCCGCCAGCGCGAAGGCCACCGGATAGCCGAGCAGCATGAAAACGACCAGCGAGCCAAACATGATCGGCGCCATGTTGTGGGCGATGAGCTCAATCATTGCCGGGCTCTCCCTGGCGCAGGGCCGCGTCCTCGAGCGGCGCGTGCGCGCCCGTGTGGCGATGCGGATCGGCGATGAGGCCACCCATGATGGCGATGCGCTTGACGATTTCGGAAAGCCCCTGGAAGAACAGCAGGGTGAACCCGGCGAGCAGCATGAGCTTGGCCGGCCACAGCAGCAGCCCGCCGGCATTCTGCGACACTTCGCCCGACAGGAACGAGCGCCAGACATAGGGAGAAAGCAGCCAGATCATCAGGACGGTGAACGGCAAAAGGAACAGCACATGGCCGACGAGGTCGATCCAGTCCTGGGTGCGCTTGGACCGGGCGGCATAGAGGATGTCGATGCGGATATGATCGTTGGTCTGCAGCGTATAGGCGGCGGCCATCATGAACACGGCGCCGAACAGGTACCACTGCAATTCGAGCCAGGCATTCGACGAAATCGAAAAAGCCTTGCGCAGTATGGCGTTACCGGCGCTGATGACGACGGCGGCGAGGACGAGCCAGGCCACGAACCTGCCGATAAATGCCGTGACCCGGTCGATGAACCGGGACATGGCAAGCAGACCACGCATATTTACTCTCCCCCGCGCGAAAAACGCTCGCCTGGATTGCCCAGATAGAGCCGTGCGGCGCCGGCCCGGACAGTGTGGTGCCCGCCTGCCGCGCCTTCAAGGCTCACCTCCATTAGCCCGCTGTCGCGACCAAAGGCAAGAATTCAGCATGCGACCTCGCGTCCCTTACCCAGATGCACGCGCCTGGGCCGGGTTGACCTCTTGCGGCCTGGTCGGCTTCGGGGCCAGTGTCTGCCCAGAGCGGAGGAGAGCATGTCCGGGCGACGTAGCGTCAAGGTGTTGTTGATCGACGACCATCCGCTGGTCATCGAGGGCATTCGGGCCGTGCTCGAGACCTACAATCACATCGAGATCGTCGGTTCCGCCGCCAATGCCAGGGACGGCCTCGGCATCGCCACGCGCAACCCGCCGGATGTGGTGATGATGGACATCAACATGCCCGGCCTGTCGGGGCTCGACGCCATCGACCTGTTCACCGAGGCGCTGCCCAAGACGCGTCTTCTGATGCTGTCCATGCATGACAGCCGCGACTACATCTCCAATTCGGTGATGCACGGCGCTTCCGGCTATGTGCTCAAGGACGCCCCGACCAACGAGATCATTGCCGCCATCGAGGCGGTCGCGGCCGGGGGCACCTATTTTTCCTCCGGCGTGTCGGACGTGCTGATGCGCCTGCCCGATCCCGGCCGCTATGTCGGTCCGCTGACCAATCGCGAAGTCTCGGTTCTCGTGCTCGTGGCCGAGGGCAGGAGCTCCAAGGACGTCGCCCGGGCCCTGTCGATCTCGGCCCGCACGGTCGAGACCCACAGGAAGAACATCAAGAAAAAGCTCAGCATCACCACGACCGCCGGGCTGACGCGCTACGCCATCGAGGCCGGCCTGGTGTCTTCGGGCAATTGATCGTTTCAGGTTTGGCGATACGCTACTTGCAGCAAGGCACGCGCCTTCCCTCCCCTTGATGGGGAGGGCGGCCCGGCAAAGCCGGGTCGGGTGGGGTGGAGCCGCAAACGCCAGCGCAGCATAGCCCCCACCCAGGCTCACGACGGACTTAGCGAAGGGCTAAGTCCTGTTCGCCAACCCTCCCCACAAGGGGGAGGGAGGCCGAGAGAAACTGTCCCGCCCGCTCAGGAAGCCCTACCGCGGCCCGAAGCCGGCCTTCTGGTAGATCGCATCGATCGCCGCCATGTTGGCGACCGAATCCGTGCCCTCGTTGACATGCGGCGCGCCGGACTTGAGCGCGTCGACCACCGATGCGAGCTGGAAGTCATAGGTCGTGCCGCCGGCAAGCGTGTGCTCGACAAAGCCGCCATCGAGCCATTCGCGAACCGAGTGTCCCTGATGCGGCAAGACGAAATTGTCGAATTCCAGCCGCCCGCGCTCGCTCTCGACATTGAGCCGGGCGAGGAACGGCGTGCCTTCGGCCATGTTGGTTTCAAGCCGCGCCGGAACTCCCGAAAAATCGAGCTCCGCCGAGAGCGACTCGTCGACGCCGAGCCGCGTGCGCGTGCCGTTCGCCGAGACCGCGACCGGCTCGGATTCCATCAGGCTCCTGAGGCCATGAACGCAGTAGCACCCAAGATCCATCAGCGCCCCGCCGCCCTGGTCGGGCAGGTGGCGCAACTCGCTTTCGCCGAATGGAATGGCGGCGTCAAAGCGCGCCTCTACCGAGATTATCGCGCCGAGCGCCCCGGAACTCTTGAGCGCCATCAGGTGCCTGAAGGCCGGGTGCAACCGGTAGTGGAAGGCCTCGATCAGGCGCCTGCCCGTACGCCGGGCCGTATCGACCATCACCTCGGCCTCGCGGGCATTCATGGCGAAGGGCTTTTCGCACAACACGTCCTTGCCCGCCTCGAGAGCGAGAATCGACCAGCGCGCATGGTCGACCGGCGGCAGGGCGTTGAACACGAGGTCGATCCCGGGATCGCCGATCAGTGCTTCATAGCCGTCCATGGCCCGGGCGATGCCATGTTGGCTTGCATAGGGCGCCGCCGCGCCGGCTCGGCGCGAGGCGACCGCGACGACATCGACATCGCTCCGCCGCCGCGCCGGTTCGATAATCGCACGCGGCGCGATGCGCGCGGCCCCGAGAATTCCGATCCTCAGCATGTGTTTCTCCCGATAGGACGTGTCCGAAGTCGCCGAGGACGGTCCCGGCCCGGCCAGGCGGTCGCAGACGAAACCGGCCGTGCCATGGCTGCGTTTGCCGGATGGTATGGCGAGTCGTTCAAGCAATGCCGAATTGACGCAGCCAGTTCAAGCCCGCGTGTCGACGCCCTTGGCAAAGAGCAGGTGAAAAGCCAGAACGGCAAGCGCCGCGCCGAGCAGTTGCGCTCCAATGAATGCCGGCACATCGCCCGGCGCGATGCCGGAAAAGCTTGCGGACAGCCCGCGCGCCATGGTCACGGCCGGATTGGCGAAGCTGGTCGAAGCGGTGAACCAATAGGCCGCCGTGATGTAAAGGCCGACCGCCGCGGCGACGGTTTCCAGGGATCGATGGCGCACCGCCAGAATGGTCAGCACCAGGCCGAACGTGGCCACGGCTTCCGCCAGCCATTGCCCGGCTCCGCTCCGCGCCGTCTCACCCAGCATCAGCACCGGCTCGGCAAACATCATGTGGGCAATCCATACCCCGGCAATGCCGCCAACGATCTGCGCGCCGACATAGGCAAGTGCCGTGGATGTGGTCATTTCGGCGCGCAGGCGCATCGCCAGGGTGACCGCCGGGTTGAAATGCGCCCCGCTGACCGTCCCGAACATGACGATCAGCACGAACAGCATCGCGCCCGTTGCGACGGCATTGGCCAGAAGCGCCAGACCGACGCTGCCGCCCGACAGGCGATCGGCCATGATACCCGACCCCACCACGGTGGCGAGAAGAAACGCCGTGCCTAGGAGCTCGGCGCCAAGACGTCGTAAAAGCAAGCTGCTCACCTATCCCGTCGCCTTGCCGATCTCGTCGAGCTTTTCCTTGAGCTTGAGCCGGTCGATGCGGTCGAGGGGCAGGTTGGCGAAAATCGAGATGCGCTGGCTGAGCATGCGGAACGCCTCGGCGAAGGCGAGCTGGCGCTCGGCTTCCTTGCCTTCGGCCGCCGCCGGATCGGGGACGCCCCAATGCGCCGTCATCGGCTGGCCCGGCCAGATCGGGCACACTTCCTTGGCGGCATTGTCGCAGACGGTGAAGACGAAATCGAGATGCGGCGCACCCGGCATCGCGAACTCGTCCCAGCTCTTGGAGCGGGCGAAATCAGTATTGAAATTGAGCTTCCTGAGCAAAGCGAGGCTCATAGGATGCACCTCGCCCTTGGGATCGGATCCGGCCGAATAGGCCTTGAACCGCCCGAGCCCCTCGCGGTTGAGAATGGCTTCGGCAAGGATCGATCGCGCCGAATTGCCCGTGCACAAAAACAGGACGTTATAGACCTTGTCCGCCATGATGGCCCTCTTCATCGTATATCGGCGATTAACGTTTTACCATGGTGCGACATATTGTCAATCCGCCAATGACGATCCTGCCGGAAGTCTATGCCTTGGGCCTGGCGCGCCGCGCCGCGGGTTTGCCGGCGTCGGCGGCCGCCGTCTTGCGGGCCGGGCGCGGCGTGGGTTTCGGCGCCAGTGTCGGCGTCGGCGTCAGCAGGGGCGCCGGCAACTGCACGAGATTGTGCCGCCCGATATCGGTGACATTGCGCTCGCCGCACAGGGCCATGGTCTGGTCGAGTTCGTTTTTGAGAATGTCGAGCGATTTCAGCACCCCGGCTTCGCCGGCGGCGCCGAGGCCGTAGGTATAGGCGCGCCCCACATGTACTGCCCTGGCTCCGAGCGCCAGGGCACGGAACACGTCGACCCCGGTCCTGACGCCGCCGTCGACATGCACCTCGATGCGGTCGCCGACCGTCTCGACGATCCTTGGCAGCGAGCGGATGCTCGACGGCGCCCCATCGAGCTGGCGGCCGCCGTGATTGGAAACGATCAGCGCATCGGCGCCGTGGTCGACGGCAATGCGCGCATCCTCCTCGTCGGTGATGCCCTTCAAGACAAACTTGCCGTCCCAATGGTCGCGGAACCATTTGACCGCCGTCCAGTCGAGTTCGGGGTCGAACTGGGAATTGGTCCATTCGGTGAAGGTGCCGAGATCCCTGACGCCTTTGACGTGGCCGACGACATTGCGGAACGTGTGGCGCCGCGTCATGGCCATGCCGAGCGACCAGCGCGGACGCATCGCCATCATCATCATATGCTTGGGCGTCAGCTTCGGCGGCGTCCGCAATTCGTTCCTGAGGTCCTTGTGGCGTTGGGCATAGAGCTGCAGGTCGAGCGTCAGGACGAAGACCTTGACCCCGGCCGCCCTGGCCCGTTCGAGCAGGCTCAGGGCGAAATCGCGGTCACGCATGACATAGAGCTGGAACCAGAACGGCCTGCTCGTCGCCGCGGCAACGTCCTCGATCGAGCACACCGACATGGTCGACAGGATGAAGGGAACGTTGTGCTTTTCCGCCGCCCGCTGCACATGGATTTCGCCGTCGGCATGATGCATGCCCAGCGATCCGACCGGCGATAGCGCGATCGGCAGGCCGGTTTGCTCTCCCATCATGGTCGATTTCAGCGACCGGTCGCCGAGCCGTCGCGCCACGCGCTGCCGCAAAAGGATCGAATCGAAATCTTCGGAATTGGCGCGATAGGTCTGCTCGGTCAGCGAACCGGAATCGGCATAGTCGAAAAACAGCTTCGGTACCCGGCGGCGCGCCAGTTCCTTCATGTCCTCGATCGTCAGAACCTTGTCCAAAGCCGCCATGATGCTCCCCTCCGAATGGCACGTCGTCGCACCGGACACTAAACATTCCCAAGGTCACGGCAAAGACCCGGACAGCGGGCCACATGCGCGCAGTCTGGAGAGCTACAGCTTCAGAGTCCTGAGCCGCAACGCGTTGGCGATCACCGAAACCGAGCTGAGGCTCATCGCCGCCGCCGCGATCATCGGCGACAGCATGAGGCCGAAGACCGGGAACAGGATGCCGGCGGCGATGGGCACGCCGATGGTGTTGTAGCCGAAAGCGAACAGGAGATTCTGCCGGATATTGCCGAGCGTCGCCCGCGCCAGGTGCCGCGCCCTGGCGATGCCGGAAAGATCGCCCTTCATCAGCGTGATGCCGGCGCTTTCGATGGCGACATCGGCGCCAGTACCCATGGCGATGCCGACATCGGCGGCGGCAAGGGCCGGTCCGTCATTAATGCCGTCGCCCGCCATGGCGACCTTGTGGCCTTCGGCCTTGAGCCGATCTATGAGTTCATGCTTGGCTTCGGGCGTCATGCCCGCTTCGACCCTTTCGATGCCGAGCACGCGGGCGACCTCGTGCGCCGCCGCCGCCGTATCGCCGGTGGCAATGACGATCGCGATGCCGTCACGCTGCAAGGCCTGCACAGCCTCGCGCGCCGACGGCTTGATCGGATCGGCCACGGCGATCAGCCCGATCATGGCGCCGTTTCTGGCGACATGGATGACCGTGCGGCCGGCTTCGGCCAGAGCCGCCGCCTTGGCGGCCATGTCTTCAGGCCTTTTGACGCCGAGCTCATCCATCAGTGCTGCATTGCCGAGTGCCGCTTCGGCGCCGGCCAGTCTGCCGGTCACGCCCTGGCCTGAGCGCTCGCGGAAATCCTCGACGGCGCCGGCGACGATGCCGCGCCCGGACGCGACATCGCGCACGGCCCTGGCCAGCGGATGCGACGAGCCGGCCTCGAGCGCGGCGGCGACCGCCAGCAGGTCGGCCTCGGCAATGCCGTCCGAAGCGTGCATGTCGGTGACCTTGGGCTTGCCCTCGGTCAGCGTGCCGGTCTTGTCGACGACGAGGACATCGACCCCGGCAAGGGTTTCGAGCGCCTCGGCATTGCGCACCAAAACGCCGGCCCGCGCCCCGCGTCCGGTCGAGACCATGACCGACATCGGCGTCGCGAGGCCAAGCGCGCAAGGGCAGGCGATGATCAGCACCGACACCGCCGAGACCACGGCATAGGCCAGCCGCGGCTCCGGACCGACAAACAGCCAGATCAAGAAGCTCACCACCGCCACCACGACCACCGTCGGCACGAACCATGCCGACACCCGATCCGCCAACGCCTGGATCGGCGCCCGCGAACGCTGGGCAGCGGCGACGAGCGCGACGATCTGGTTAAGCCGGGTTTCGGCGCCGACATGAACGGCCCTCATCAGGAACGAGCCGTCGCCGTTGATCGTGCCGCCGGTCACCTCGTCGCCGGCCTGCTTGGCGGCGGGCATCGGTTCGCCGGTCAACAGCGATTCGTCGACCGAGGAGGCGCCGGAGACGATGACGCCGTCGACCGGCACGGCGTCGCCCGGCCGCACTCTCAGCACGTCGCCCGCATGGACCTCGTCGAGCGAGACCTCCTCGTCCCTGCCGTCCGAAACCCTGATCGCCGTCTTCGGCGCCAGGGCGAGCAGCGCTTTGAGGGCCGAGCCGGTCTGCTCGCGGGCGCGCAATTCCAGGACCTGGCCGAGAAAGACCAGCGCGATGATGACCGCGGCCGCCTCGAAATAGACCGGAACGGTCCCGTGATGGCCGCGCATCGCCTCGGGAAAGATGCCGGGCAGCGTGAGCGCCACCAAGGAGAACAGATAGGCCGCCCCGGTGCCGAGCCCGATCAGCGTCCACATATTGGGCGAGCGGTTGCGCAGCGAATTGACCGCCCGCTTGAAAAAGGGCTGTGCCGCCCAGAGAACGACCGGCGTCGCCAGCGCGAATTCGAGCCATTGCGCCAGCGTTTCGCCGAGCCAGTCGCGGATCGGCAGCCCGATCATCGGCCCCATGGATATGATAAGCAGCGGTACGGCCAGCGCCGCCGAAATCCAGAAGCGTCGGGTGAAATCCACAAGTTCGGGATTGGGGCCGGCATCAGCCGGCGGCACACCCATCGGTTCGAGCGCCATGCCGCAGAGCGGGCAGTCGCCCGACTCGTCGGCGACGACCTCGGGATGCATCGGGCAGGTCCATTTGCTCCCGGCCGGCGCCGGTTTTGCCGGTTCCGGCGGTTTCGCACCGACGAAAGCGTGCGGATCGGCCTCGAATTTCTTCAGGCACCCTTCGCAGCAGAAGTAGAATTTCTGCCCATCTTGCTTGCTCATCCATTTCGCCGTCGGCACGTCGACGCTCATGCCACAGACGGGGTCTTTCGCACAAAGATAGGCATCGGGGTCCGCTTCGAACCTGTCCCTGCATTTGGGAGTGCAGAAGCCGAGCACACGACCGCCATGTTCGAGCGTGTGGGCATTGCTCGCCATGTCGACAACCATGCCGCAGACCGGGTCGCGGATGACCGGCCTGTCGACCGCGGGCGCGGGCTTCCTCACCGGCATTTTCGGCAGTTCGAACGGCACGCCATTGAGATGTTTCTCGGGATTGGCGGCAAAGCTCTCGCGGCAGCCGCCGCAGCAGAAATAGTACCGCTTGCCGTCGTGCCTGAGCATGTGCTCGGCGCTCGGCACGTCGACGCTCATCTGGCAGACCGGATCGGTCGCCGTGAGGAAGGCGGCCGGGTCGGCGGTGAATTTGCTCTTGCAGCCCTCGCAGCAAAAGCCCAGCACCCGGCCTTCGTGCGCGAGCGTATGGGTATTGGTCGCCATGTCGATGTTCATGCCGCAGACCGGGTCGCGGACGACCGGCTTGCCGGCCGCCGCGCCATGCCCGTTTTGATGATGCGAATGATCGTGTCCGCTCATGTCGGTCTCCATGATCCGGGATAAGGAAGGCTATGCTTTTGTGCACCTTCCCATCATGGTAAGGTCAAGCACTATTCCTGACAATTGAAGGTTAGTTCATGCAGATCGGCACCGCCTCCTCGCTTTCCGGCGTTTCGGCCAAGATGATCCGCCATTACGAAACCATCGGCCTGGTGCCGGTGCCGGCGCGGCGCCACAGCAATTACCGCGACTATGACGACGACGACGTCCATCGCCTCGCCTTCGTTCGCCGCGCCCGCGATCTCGGGTTTGCCATCGGCGAAATCCGCGACCTGTTGCGCCTTTGGGCCGACAAGGACAGGGCCAGCGCCGACGTGCGCGCCCTGGCCAAAGCCCATGTCGCCGATCTCGACAGCCGCATCGAGCGCCTCATGGAAATGCGCATGACGCTCAACCGCCTCGTCTCGTGCTGCGATGGCGACAACCGGCCGCACTGCCCGATCATCGAAACGCTGGCCGGCGGATGAGGAACGCTCCTCAAATCTCTTGCATCGGTTGAAATGATCGGCTTTTCTGGCGGCTCCGTAAGACCAGGGAGCGATGCGCCGTGCTCGCCGTCAAAATCTATAGCCGGGCCTATATCGATACCGCCGAGAAGCGCTATGCCGCGCTGTTGGAGACGCTGAGCGACGACACGCCGCCTGCCGTCTGCAATCATCTCGCCCTGGCGCTCGACCGCTATTTCCTGCACCGTCTGCGCAGCTCGGAGGGCGGCGACGGCAACGCGCTCAACGAATTGCGCATGATCGCCGACGGCGTCGCCGAATGCGGCGGTGTCATGACCCGCGACGCGACCATCGACTACCGGCCCGAAGACAGCGTGCTCGGCATCGCCATCGGCAGCGAACTGGCGCTCAGGCCAGCCGATCTCAAAAAGCTGGCGAAATCGGTCTTCGCCGAAGTCCGGAAGCGTTTTACCTGAACCTTGAGGGGACCATTTTCCCCGGGGACCGCTTGGCCCCACCCGGCCGCCATGCCACGCATTTGTGCCACTCCCTCGCATGAAGGTCGGTGACAAGGGCTTTGCCCCCTATCTTCCCCCGCGAAACGGGAGGGCAATCGCATATGGCGAGCCCAGCACCCCTCGTCCGGCGCTTCGCGCCACCTTCTTCGGCTTCATTCGCTCCACCGGAGCGAATGATGGCTTCGCCATCGCCTCGAAGTCCCGCAAGGGGAGAAGGAAAAAGACCGCAACGCCTGCATTGTTCCCCCTCTCCCTTGACGGGAGACTTGGGCGCTGACCTTGCTCCAGTGGAGCAAGGTCAGCGCCCAAGGCCCGAAGGGCGGGTGAGGGTGGAGCCACACGGCACACCGTTGCCATATGCGATTGCCCTGCGCGAAACGGGGGGAAGGGATCGCCGGAATGGCGGTGGAGGAGGCGCTTCGCGAAGACCGCGCCTCAGTCCTTGGCGCGCTCGTAATAGGCGTTGTCGATGGTGTTGATGACGACGCGCGTCCCCGCCGAGATGTGCGGCGGTACCATGATCTTCAGCCCGCTGGTGGTGACGGCCGGCTTGTAGGACGAGGAAGCGGTCTGGCCCTTGACCACCGGCTCGGTCGAGGCGATCTCGACCGTGACGCGCTGCGGCAGTTCCATGGCGATCGGGATACCCTCGAAGGTCTTGAGATAGACCGTCATGCCGTCGACCAGGTAGACATGCTGGTCGCCCATCACGTCCTCGGACACCGTCACCTGCTCGTAGCTGGTCGGCTCCATGAAGTGGAAACCCTCGGCGTCCGAATAAAGGAAATTGTACTCGCGCTCGTCGACATCGGCCTTCTCGATCGTTTCGATGGTGCGCCAGCGCATGGAGACCTTCACCCCATCGATGATGCGGCGCATATCCACCTGGGTCACCGGCGTGCCCTTTCCAGGATGGATGTTTTCGGCGGTCAGAACGACATGAAGCTTGCCTTCATGGTCGACGACATTGCCCTTACGGATGGAGGAGGCGATGACTTTTACCACAGTCTTTCCTTGAGCTCGTGCGGCACTGCGAATATGGCAGCCTTGTTTCGTGATGCCCGTTAGCGCAATTGCGCGAAAATCTCAAATCGAAAGCAGCAAAAGATGGCCGAAACGCCCGCCAATCCGCCGATGACGCCGTTCTGGGACAAGGATCGCCATGCCGACCGGCGGCCGCTTCTGCTGGCGCGCAACCGGACGCAGGCCGCCATTCGCGCGTATTTTGTCGAGGACGGCTTCGTCGAGGTCGATCCCGCCGGCCTGCAGGCGAGCCCCGGCAACGAGGCGCATCTGCATGCCTTCTCTACCGAGGCCATCGGCACCGACGGCAGCCACCGGACACTTTTTCTTCATACCTCGCCCGAATTCGCCATGAAGAAGCTACTGGCGGCGGGCGAGACGAACATCTTCGCCTTCTGTCATGTCTGGCGCAATCGCGAGCGCGGCGCCCTGCACGCGCCCGAGTTCACCATGCTCGAATGGTACCGCGCCGGTGCCGGCTACGAGGCTCTGATGCAGGACTGTGCCGTCTTCATGCGCCTTGCCGCCGAAGCGGCGGGCACAAGGACGCTGCGCTTCCGCAACCGGACCTGCGACCCGTTCGCCGAACCGGAACGCCTCACCGTTTGCGACGCCTTCGCGCGCTTCGTCGGCATCGACCTTTACGCAACCCTGCTTGCGGATGGCAAAACCGACGCCGACGCGCTCAGGACGCAGATCGCGTCGAGGGGCCTTCATGCCGCGCCGGACGACACCTGGTCGGACATGGTCTCCCGCGTTCTGGTCGAAAGGATCGAACCCAATCTCGGCAATGCCCGCCCCACGATACTTGACCGCTATCCTGCCGCCGAGGCGGCGCTGGCCCGCCCGACGCCCGGCGATCCGCGCCTTGCCGAGCGGTTCGAGCTCTATGCCGCGGGCGTCGAACTGGCCAACGGCTTCGGCGAGCTGACCGATCCGGACGAACAGCGTCGCCGCTTCATCGCCGAAATGGATGAAAAGAGCCGTGTCTACGGCGAGCGCTATCCGCTCGACGAGGACTTCCTCGCCGCCCTCGCCCATATGCCGCCGGCAAGCGGCATCGCCCTCGGCTTCGACCGGCTCATCCTGCTGGCGACCGGGGCGCCGCGCATCGAGGATGTGATGTGGGTGCCATCGGCCGAGCGGAACTGACGGCCGACCGCGCGCGGCAGGCTGTCCTTGCCGGTGTGAAGCACGGATAGGGATTGAACCGACCGACCGGACGGGCTTGCCCGGCGTCAGGCGCTCTGCGTCGACAGGATGGCGAAGGCGTCGAATTTGCCGCCGTCCCAGTCGGAAACGAGCACGTTCTCGACCCGCGCGCCGAGCGGACCGACCCCGACCCTGTCGACCATCTCGTCGACCGCCGCCTCCGAACCGCAGAACACCGCTTCCACGGTGCGGTCGCGCAGGTTGCGCACCCATCCGGTCACGCGCAAAGACTGTGCCTCTTCGGCTGTCCAGGCCCTGAATCCAACACCGTGCACCCGGCCCGATACGATGACATGAACAGCTCTCATCGGCGCTCCCCTTTGCCTTTGTTCGACCTTTTGCGAAAATGCCCGGCTTTTCCAAAGCGCTTCAAGTGACAGGATCAACGGCACCCGCGCTACATCGTCGCTCCGATCTGCCAGGGCACGAATTCGTGGCTGCCATAGCCCAGTTCCTCGGATTTCGATTTCTCGCCCGAGGCGACAGATAGAATCTTGTCGAAGATTTCCTGGCCCTTGGCCTCAAGCGAGGTGCCGTCGAGCACGTCGCCGCCATTGATGTCCATGTCCTCTTTCATGCGCTCATAAACGTCGGAATTGGTGGCGATTTTGATCGACGGCGTCGGCTTGCAGCCATAGGCCGAGCCGCGCCCGGTGGTGAAACACAAGACATTGGCGCCGCCCGCCACCTGTCCGGTCGCCGAGACCGGATCGTAGCCGGGCGTGTCCATGAACACGAACCCCTTCTCGGTCACTTTCTCGGCATAGCGGTAGACGGCATTGAGCGTGGATTGCCCGCCCTTGGCGGTGGCGCCGAGCGATTTCTCGAGAATGGTGGTCAGCCCGCCGAGCTTGTTGCCGGGCGAGGGATTGTTGTTCATCTCCATCCTGTTGCGGGAGGTGTAGTCCTCCCACCAATGGATGATTTCGACGAGCTTTTCGCCGACCTCGCGCGTTTTCGCCCGCCGGGTGAGCAAGTGCTCGGCGCCGTAGATTTCCGGGGTTTCCGAAAGAATCGAGGTGCCGCCCTGCCGGACCAGAATGTCCGAGGCGATGCCGAGCGCCGGATTGGCGGTGATGCCCGAATAGCCGTCCGAGCCGCCGCATTGCATGGCGAGCATCAGTTCGGAGGCCGGCACGGTCTGGCGCCGCGACCCGTCGATGATCGGCAGCATGGCCCTGACGGCGTCGACGCCGGCTTCGACCGTCCTGCGGGTGCCGCCCGACTCCTGAATGGTCAACGAGCGGAATAGGTCGTTTTCCTCGACATTGTAGAGTTCCTTGAACCTGCCGATCTGGAACCCTTCGCAGCCGAGACCGACCATCAGCACGCCGGCGACATTGGGATTGGTGGCGTAGCCCCATTGCGTGCGTTTGAGGACCTCGTAGCCCTCGCCCTTGACGTCGAGGCCGCAGCCACCGCCATGGACGAAGGGGATGACGCCGTCGGCATTGGGATAGTCGTCGAGCAGACCCGAACGCGCGATCTCCTCGGCGATATGGCTGGCGACCGTGGCCGAGCAATTGACGGAGGTCAGGACGCCGACATAGTTGCGCGTGCCGACCGACCCGTTGGTCCGCCGGAACCCTTGAAAGGTCGCCCGCTCCTCGATCGGCAGGACCTCGTCGTTGTGCGCATCCTCGGCGAAGGCGTAATCGAGACTGAGCGCTCCCATGCCGACATTGTCGACATGCACCCAGTCGCCCGGCGCGATGTTCTTTGTGGCAAAGCCGATGATCTGGCCGAATTTCCGAACCGGCGCGCCACTGTCGATTTTCGCGATGGCGATCTTGTGGCCCTTGGGCACCCGCGCCCGCGCCGTCACGCCCTCCGGGGTGACCGCGCCGGTCTCGATGGCACTGAGGGCGACCGCGACATTGTCCTCGGCATTGAGGACCAGCGTTTTCGGTCCGGCGTTCGGTTTGTCCATGATCGACCCCTTCATTCCGCGCCGTGGCTTGTCCACCGCCTGCCCGCAACGAGACTGCCGCGCCGCGAGCGACGAGATTGACATGCCGGCCATGCTCGCCGACCAGGTCACGTCACGTTTTGATCGAATCAAAGCGCAGACCTAAGTCTTTGAGCGGTCGCATGTTCGAACCGGAAAAGTGGTATCCACTTTTCCTGAACATGCTCTAGTATGGCTTTCCCGCCCGCGCGGCAATGGCGTGGCGGAAATTCGCCGCACGCGACAGATTGGATATCCGCCAAATTCGGCAGGAGAAAGGACACCACACATGCTCAAAGGCATTCCTGCCCTGATCGGCCCCGATCTGCTCCATGTGCTCGGTTCCATGGGGCATGGCGATGAACTGGTCGTCGCCGATGCCAACTTTCCTGGCGCCAGTCTCGGGCCGCGGCTCATCCGCATGGACGGCCATAGCGCCACCGAAGTTCTCGATGCCGTTCTGACACTCATGCCACTCGACGATTTCGAGCATTCCGCCTTCCGCATGGAAGTGGTCGGCGAGCCCGACCGCATCGAACCGGTGATGACGGCATTCGCCAGCATCGTCACCCGTCACGAGCCGCTCGTCGCGCTGATGGCGCTCGAACGCCATGCCTTTTACGCCCGTGCCCGCCACGCTTTCGCCATCGTCCAGACCGGCGAGACGCGGCTCTACGGCAATGTCATCATCAAGAAAGGCGTCGTCGGTCCCGGCGACTGACGGCGCCGCAAACCCGCGACATCGGACCGTCATGACCGCCCCTTACCAGAAGCCATCGGTCGAATGGCCGGAATTCGGGAAGCGATTGTGACGACAATGACCAGTGACGACAGCGCGAGGCCCGGCACGCCGGGCGAGGTGTTCCTGGCCTTTCTCGGCCTGGGGCTGACGAGCTTTGGCGGCCCGACCGCCCATCTCGGCTATTTCCGCGCCGCCTTCGTCGCCAAGCGCAACTGGATTGGCGACAGCGCCTATTCCGATCTGGTGGCACTGTGCCAGTTCCTGCCCGGACCCGCCTCGTCGCAGGTCGGCATCGCCATCGGGTTGATGCGCGCCGGCATTTTCGGCGCCGTTGCCGCCTTTATCGGTTTCACGCTGCCCTCGGTCGCGCTGCTCGTCGGCTTCGCCTAGGGGCTCGACACGACCGGCTGGCTGACGCCCGGCATGCTGTCCGGCCTCAAGATCGCCGCCCTCGCCGTCGTCGCCCAGGCGGTGATCGGCATGGCGCCGGCGCTGGCGCCGGATCGGCCGCGCCAGGCCATCGCCCTTTGCGCCGCCATCGGACTATTGGTCTTTCCCGGCGCCGTCCAGCAGGTCGCCGTCATCGCCGCCAGTGCCGCGATTGGCCTCGCCCTTCCGGCAAGCGCCCGCCCGCCCGACGCCAATGGCATCGCCGCGCCGAAGCTTCCGGGCCTGCCCTTCCTTGCCGCCTTCTTGATGCTGCTCATTGGCCTGCCGGTTCTGGCGGGCTTTGCCGGCGATCCCCGCCTCGATCTCGTCGACAGCTTCTATCGGGCCGGGTCGCTGGTGTTCGGCGGCGGCCATGTCGTCCTGCCCCTGCTCGATGAAGCCGTGGTCGCAACCGGTCTGGTCGGCGCCGACGCGTTTCTGGCGGGTTATGGAGCCGCCCAAGCCGTCCCCGGTCCGCTGTTCAGCTTCGCCGCCTATCTCGGCTACGTCGCCGATGGCAGAGTCGGTGGAGTTTCCGGCGCGGCCTTGGCGCTTTGCGCCATCTATCTGCCGTCCTTTCTGCTGGTCTTCGGCGTGCTGCCGTTCTGGAGCCGGCTTTCCGGCAATCGCCAGGCCCGCGCCGCCCTCAACGGCGCCAATGCCGGCGTGCTCGGCATTCTCGCCGCCGCCTTGTACACGCCCGTTTTCACCGGTGCCGTCGCCGGTCCGCTGCACGCTGCGCTCGCCGCTTCCGCCTACGCCGCCCTGACCCTCGGCCGCCTGCCACCCTGGCTGGTCGTCATCGCCTGCGGCCTGGCCGGTCTGGTCCTCTGGCCGAACTGAACCGGAGCCGCGTGTTTGCAATAGCTTTTAGGTTTGCTATCCCTGTCGCGAACTCAAATGATCGGAAGGCGGCATGACCGACGACATCGCCATTGCCCATGAAGCCGAAGCGATTCATGGCCGCTACGTCACCCGTCTCGACAGCGGCGAGGCCGCCGAGATGACCTATGTCATCCGCGCCCCGGGCGTGCGCGACTTCAACCACACCTTCGTGCCCGACGCCTTCCGCGGTACCGGCATCGCCGCAAGGCTCATGGCGCGCGCTATCGCCGACGCCAAGACCGAAGGCTTCAGGATCGTGCCAACCTGCTCCTATGTCGCGGCGCAGTTCCGCCGCCATCCGGAATGGTCCGAATTCAAAGCCTGAGCCAGCGCGCTACCGGCCGATCAGTTTGTCGCGGGCACCAGGCACCAGGAAGGGAGAGAGTTCGTCCCAGGTCATCAGGGCCTGCGGCGCGCCATAGGCATAGGCCGCCACCTCGTAGGGCTGGAACTGGAAAGCGATGCCGTCGGGCCCGATCTCCCAGCGCGAAGGATCGGCAATGGCGTCCTCGAGATTGGTGAAATCGTCCCAGAGCATGTTCGTCTCGCCGGTGACGGCTTCGGCATCCGCCGCCAGGCGCTCGATCACCAGCGGCTTGAGCGCCAGCGCCCAGTCGCCCCCGGCAAAAACGTCGCCCGCAATCACCTCGCGCCGCTCGGCCCGCAGGAAACTGCTGAAGGAAATGACGTAATTTCCATGCGCGGCGCCATGGCCATAGACATATTCGTCGATGACAAGAGTGATCAGCTGCGGCGTGACGGAGCGCACGGCGATGGTCGAACTCACGTCCGCGGTACCTTCCTCCGCATCCTCGAAGGGCGGCGCGAACAAAGGTTCGGCAAGGGCATGGACATGCGCGTTCAGGGCTTTCGCCTCGGCGCCATCGCCATCCATCTGCGCGAAGGATATTTCGGTCGTCCCGACCCTGCTCCAGCTCTCGGGATCGGGATCCGGCGCCACGGCATACTCGTCCACCGAATAGAACATCAGCTCGCCGACCGGCCCGACGGCCTTGAGAATCCTGATGCGCTGGTCGAAGACCGATGTCAGACACTCCACCGCGTCGTCGTCGTAATGCCCGGCGGTCTTGGGTTCGGCATCGTCGGTGCAGGCCCGCTCGGCGAAGGCGAGCCAATTGCGCTGGTTGTCGAGCAGCACCGCCGACGCGGCGGGCGACAATAGCCCGCGCGCGGCGGAAAAGGCCGCGGCCATCGTCTCGTCCGCCCCGGAAAGCGCCGGCCGGGCGCAGATGGCGATCTCGAGCGGCGTCGTCGCCTTGGCGCAGTCGAAACTCGCCGCACCGGCAGGTGCCGCCACGAAGGCCGGAAAGACAAAGGCAAGAACAATGGAAAACCGTCGCATGGCGCTCCTCCTCGGCATGCAAGCCGTTGGCTCAATCTATGGGATTGGCTAGCGTCGCAACAGTGAGATTCGCAGAACCGGCGCACCGTGCCGCCGGCAACGACGGGAGCAGACACTCATGGTGAAACTGGCCATCGCCTCGGGCGACGTCGAACTCGTCGTCGAGACACGCGACACGTCCACGACACGGCAGATTCTCGCCGCGCTGCCCATCCGCGCCCGCGCCTTGAAATGGGGCGACGAGGTCTATTTCATGGTGCCCGTCAATGCCGGCCGCGAGGCCGGCGCTACCGATGTGATCAAGCCGGGCGAGATCGCCTTCTGGACGCAGGGTCACGCCATCGCCATAGGTTATGGTGAAACGCCACTGTCCAGGCATGGCGAAATCCGCCTCGCCGCACCGTGCAACATCTGGGCCGACGCCGAAAACGACGTCCGCCTTCTTGATGCGCTTGAAGAAGGCGATGCTATCGAACTGCGGCGGCTATGACCGCCGCCGCCTGACTGCGCCTGATCAAAGAAACGCGTTGACCAGCGACAGGACAAGGCCGACCGCGACCAGATAGCCGGCATCGGTGGCATTGGCGGTCTGGCCGCGCTTGGTGAACAGGTGGTTCGAATAGTTGAAAACCACCATGGCGAGGATGGCCAGCGCAAAAACCAAGGGCAGCGCCTGCAACCGATCGGCCAGAACCGACAAAAGCAGCAGGCCAGCGCCGTGAAGCAGCATCGCCATCACCGGCATGTTGGAAGCCGAGCCCAGTTCGAGCCCGAGATCCTTGGCCCAGCCCTTGCCGAACAGCCATGGCGAGTTGAACCGCCCCGGGATTGCCGGAGGCCCCAACTCCTGAGAAGAAGGGGCCATTATGGGCAAGACCACGAACAAGTTTTCACCTGAGGTCCGCGAACGCGCGGTTCGGATGGTGCTGGATCACCAGAACGATTATCCGTCTC